>DAIDTN010000041.1 GCA_027457185.1 Burkholderiales bacterium
GTTGTGGGTGAACCCGATCGGCGTGTCGTTCCGCAGGATCAAAGTGTCCGATCTCATCCAGGTCAATCATGCCGGCGACATCCTCGTCGGCAAGCGGCCGGTCAACCCGGTCGGGCTGCTCCTGCACTCGGCGATACACGAAGCCCGGCCGGAACTGGTGGCGGTCTGCCATGCGCACTCCCTCCACGGCAAGGCATGGTCCAGCCTCGGCCGCCTGCTCGATCCGATCACCCAGGACGCCTGCGTTCTGTTCGAGCAGCAGGCGCTGATCCGCGAACCGCGCGTGACGCAAACCCGCGCCGACGCAGCGCAGTTCGCCGCTGCGTTCGGAACCCACAGGCTGGCGATCCAGGCTGGTCACGGCCTGTTCAGCACCGGATTGAGCGTCGACGAGGCGGCCTGGTGGTTCATCTGCATGGAACGGGCCTGTCAGGTGCAGCTCATGGCTGAGGCGGTGGGAACGCCCGAGCGTTGGCCCGATGATCAGGCTCGAAGACTGGCGCAGGCACTGGGCTCCCCCGGCTTCGGCTGGCGCTCGTTTCAGACGCTCTGGGACGAGATCGTGGACTCCGACCCGGACCTGTTCGACTGAGGAACGTCATGCCGCCGCACGCGCCTGCGCCGGACGGCTAATCGGCTGAAGGCGACCCTATGACCTAGGTCAACACCGTTCCCGGCATCTCCTGCTATAAGAATTCGCAGACGAATCCGATAGTTCATTGAACTGCCTGTGCCCGACTGCTTCCAGCCGAACTGGCGCGGGAAGCGATTCAACAGGACGCTTGCATCGATTCGATCGAATCGGGTTCCGTCGTTCCACAACTTCTTTGGACGGGCGAACTATTTGGCGCATTGAACGAGGGGGACAATCATGGCTGAGATGAGAAAGGTTCTGGTGGTGGACGACGAAGAGATCGTGAGATTGAGCCACATGCGGACGTTGGCGGGCCAAAGCTGCAGTGTCGAGGCGGCGCGCGGGGGGGAGGAAGCGCTGGAAAAAATGCGGACGGCGCCGGCGGATGTGGTTCTGCTGGATTTGCGCATGCCGGGAATGGACGGGCTGGCGGCCCTGAAAGCGATCAAAGAGCAATGGCCGGCGACGGAAGTGGTGATTATCACCGGGTATCCATCCGTCGTCACGGCACGCGAGGCCGTCAGGCTCGGTGCCTTTGATTATCTGGCCAAGCCGGTGGATCCGGACAAGGTGCTCGCTGTGGCGAATGAGGCGATGGCGCAAAGATTGGCGCCGCCCCAAGAGGGAAAAGGACAGACAAACAAGGATTCACGGAAAGGATGGGCGAAATATCTGAATTGACTGAATCCTGCACCGGGCACCGCAATGCAGCGATCGAACTCGGGAACAACGCGGTTTAAGACATGAGCACAGAAACAAAAAAGGATGTGTTCTACAGCGACATGCTGGTTCGCTTCTCGCATTGCGACCCGGCCGGCATCATTTTCTATCCGCACTATTTCGTGATGTTCAACGGGCTGGTGGAAGACTGGTTCAACCACGCCCTGGAGATCAACTACGCGGATTTCATCACCACGAGGCGATTGGGACTGCCCATGGTCAATATCAAATGCGATTTTGTCGCCCCTTCGAAGATCGGCGAAGTCATCACGCTGACGCTGAAGCTGGAACGCATAGGCAAAAGCTCGCTCGTGCTGGCGACCGGCGCCCAGATGGAGAATCAGATACGGATTGCGGCGCAGCTGACGCTATGCGTGTTTTCCTTCGAAACCAAACGCGCCGCGCCCATCCCCGACGATCTGCGCGCGCGTTGCATCGATTTCCAGCAGGGCAAACTGGACCATCCCTGGAGGCAGGCCTAGCCCCAGATCGCCCGCGCCGCGTCGACGCACAGCCGCAGCTTGGCGCGCTCGTCGGCCTCGGTGACGGGATTGCCGGCGACGGTGCTGGCAAAGCCGCACTGCGGGCTGATCGCAAGGCGTGCGGGTTCGACGTACTTCGCCGCCTCGCCGGCCCGGCGTTTGAGCTCGTCGATCGACTCGAGTTTTGGCGTCTTGGAACTCACCATGCCGAGCACGACACCCTTGCTCTTGGGCAGGAAGCGCAGCGGCGCGAAATCGCCCGCGCGCGGCGTATCGTATTCGAGCAGAAAGTGATTCACCCTGGCGCCGTTAAACAGCTTTTCGGCGACGGAATCGTAGCCGCCCTCGGACAGATACTTGCCCTTGAAATTGCCGCGGCACATATGTATCCCGACCACCATGTTTAACGGCAGATTCATTACCGCCTGATTGATCGCCTCGACGTAAACATCGACGAGCGCCTCGGGGTCCGCCCCGAGCGCCCTGGCCTTGCCCCGCGACACCGGATCGCAAAGATTGGCCAGCGCCACCTCGTCCAGCTGCACGTATTGGCAGCCCGCGGCGGCCAACTCGGCGATTTCCTGCTGGTAGACCTTGCCCAGATCGACGAACATTTCTGTCGCATCCTTGTACACGCCCGGCTCCTGCCAGCTGCCGACACCCCAGTAGTCCATGGTCGCCGGCGAGGGCATGGTGATTTTGGGTAGCGCCCGGGTCAGCGGCTTGACGAAGCTGAATTCCTCCATCGAAATCGGCTGCCTGCGCTTCAGTCTGCCGACCACGTGCGGCGCGGTGAACCCGGTCTCGTGGCCGTGATCGTCGTGAAATTTGAACTGTGCTTCCTTGATGACGAAGCCGTCTGTAAGCGCGACAAAGCGCGCCCAATAGGACGGGCGGCGAAATTCGCCGTCGGTGGCCAGACCCAGCCCGGCTTCCTCCTGCAGTTTCACCACGTCGCGAATGGCGTCGTCCTGGACTTTCCTGAACTGCGCTTCGCTGATGGTCTTCGCCGCAAACTGCTTGAACGCCTCGCGCAGCGCGGGAGGGCGCAGCAGGCTGCCGATGTGGTCGGCGCGAAACGGGGGACGGCCATTGGCGGAAATCGGCATGGATAACTCCTGTACATGGGTGGACTGGCTATGGCGGTCGGACGATGCTCCGACCCTGATTGTCTGCGGCGCTGGTGCGATTTTCGAAATAGCCCCGGACGCGGCGCCTCAGCTCTTTTTGCGCCTGTCTTTGATGCGCTTGGTTTTGAACTCGGTCTTGGGCAGGGTATCCGGCGGCGTCACCTCGACGCTGACGCGCAGCTCGATGCGTGAGCTGACCGCGCTCTGCACGGCGCGGGCCACCGGCTCGGGCTGGTGGTAATCGGGGTGCTCGACCAGGACGGTCATGAAGTCGATGCCCTCCTGGCTGGTATCGAGCACCACCTCGTACTCGTCGCCGACCCCCGGAACCGAGCGCACCGCGTCCTCCAGGACGGACGGGTAGAACTTGATCCCGCGCAAATTGAGGAGGTCGTCGGCGCGGCCATGGAAGCCGCCGAGCGCGCGCACGTGGGTGCGGCCGCAGGCGCAGCGCGCAGTGTCGAATACCGTGTAGTCGCCGACCACGAAGCGCAACTGCGAGGAACTCTCCGAATTCATATTGGTGCACACGGTGATGCCGCGGCCGCCCTCGGGCACGCGTTCGCCGGTGTGCGGATCGATCAGTTCCCACACCTGCAGGTCCTCCATCAGATGGGTCTGGATCGTCCCGTCTGCGCGCACGGCGGCATGACAGGAGTAGCCCCCCGAATGCGGCGCGGCCTCGGTGCAACCGTAGAACTCGACCAGCTTCGCGCCCCACATGTCTTCCAGGCGCTCGCGCGTGGAGGCGATCCCCGCCGCCGGCTCGCCGCCGGTGAACAGCGTCTTGATCGAGGTCTTGCCCGGATCATGTCCCATCTGCTGCATAACGCGTCCCAACCGCAGGAGCTGCGACGGCAGCGTGGCGAGCACGGTCGGCCGGTAACGCAGGATGATGTTGCAGCGCGCCTCGGCGGTGAGCCCTCCCCCCGGGATGCACGGCACGCCCATGTGCGCGAGCGCGTGCAGCACGCCCCAGGCCCACACGTGCGGCCCGAAGCCGCCCACCAGAAACACCACCTCCCCGGTACGTGCGCCCAGCGAC
>DAIDTN010000042.1 GCA_027457185.1 Burkholderiales bacterium
TCCACCGGCCGCATCCCGCCCAGCGCAAACACGGGCATCGCCATCCCTCGCGCCAGCGCACCAAAGCCGTCCCAGCCCAGCGTTTGCGCATTCGGATGTGTCGGCGTCGCCTGCACTGGACCGAGAACTACGAAATCAATCCCTAGTTGAACCGCGCGTGCGAGTTCCGCGGCAGTGTGGCAGGAGGCGGCACACCAGGGAAGTTCTGGCCTTCGATCAAATGTAGCGAGCTGCGCCGCGACGAGGTGCACGCCGTCCGCGCCCAGGCGCTGGGCGAGTTCGACGTCGGCGTTGATCAGCACTTGCGCACCGTACGCTCGCGATTTCGCTATCACCGCGGTGGCGAAGCTCTCGAGCAACCGCGCATGCATGCCTTTTTCGCGCACCTGGATCAACCGTAGGCCCCGCGCCAGGCGCTGATCGATAAGCCTTAACTGCGCCTGCGTTCCGATCTCGCCCGCGTGGGTAATCGCGTACTCGAAGGGGAGCTGCAGGGCGCGCAATACCGGCGCGTTGGCCGGCAGCAACGGCGCCACCTCGAGCGTGGACGCGTGCTGCCACGCCAGCTGTTGCTGCTCTTTTCCATGGGGTTCGCCATGCCAGGCGCGCACGCGAAAAAAATTCAACCGCACCGTGGCGTGCGGATAGGCATAGATCCGCACGATCCAGGGATCCGCGATTTCAACCTCAATGCCGAGTTCTTCGTGCAGTTCGCGCGCCAGCGCCGCAGCCAGCGGCTCCCCCGGCTCGACTTTGCCGCCGGGAAATTCACAGTAACCGGCGTATACCTTGCCCGCCGGGCGTTGCGCCAGCAAGAAATGCCCGTCCGGCCGCTCGATCACCGCGGCGACGACTTCGACGGGAGGGGCAAGTGAAGGCTTGGAGGCCATTTCAAAAATATCGAAATGGCCTGATTCAGGGGAGCATGAGGGGAGGCGCCCCGAAGGTCTCGATCCCCCTTGAGGGGAAAGTCCCCGCAGGGGATCCCCCAAGGGGACTTCCTTCGGGGCGTATCCCCTCATAGCGTAACAAGCGCGTATTCAACCGCGCTTGGTGCGCGCTGCGCCGGCGGCGCGCAAACGGCCCGACACGTCGCGCGCGAACTGCCAGGCGACGCGGCCCGAGCGCGAGCCGCGCGAGAGCGCCCACTGCAGCGCTTCCTCGTGCGTGGCCGCGATTTCGCGCGGCGAGCAACCCAATTCCGCCAGCCAGTGGCTGACGATGCCGAGGTAATCATCCTGGTCGAAAGGATAGAACGACACCCACAGGCCGAAACGCTCCGACAGGGAAATCTTCTCCTCCGAGGTCTCGCCCGGATGGATCTCTTCGCCGACATGTTTGTATTCGAGATTTTCCTGCATGTACTCGGGCATCAGGTGACGCCGGTTGGAAGTGGCATAGATGAGCACGTTTTCCGAGGTCGCCGAGATCGAACCGTCGAGCACCACTTTCAGCGCCTTGTAGCCCGCCTCCGCCGCCTCGAACGACAGGTCGTCACAGAATATGATGAAGCGCTCGCTGCGCGCGGAGATCTGGTCGACGATATCGGGCAAGTCGATCAAATCATGCTTATCCACTTCGATCAGGCGCAAACCCTGGCGGTGGAATTTGTTCAGCACCGCCTTTACCAGCGATGACTTGCCGGTGCCGCGCGCGCCGGTCAGGAGCACGTTGTTCGCCGGAAGCCCGCTTACGAACTGGCGCGTGTTCTGTTCGATCAGCTGTTTTTGCCTATCGACGCCGGAGAGATCGGACAGCCGGATCTTGTGCGGATGGACGACCGGTTGCAGATGGCCGTGCCCGCCTGCCTTGCGCCAGCGGAAAGCGATGCTCGCATTCCAGTCCACCGGCGGCTGCACCGCGGGCAACAACACCTCGAGGCGTGTGACCAGCGCTTCCGCTCGCTCCAGAAATTTGGACAGTTCACTCATGCAAGTCAGCTGCGGTAATCGGCGTTGATGGAAACATAGTCATGCGAAAGATCACAGGTCCACACCGTGGTCTCAGCCTTCCCGCGGCCGAGCTCCACGCGCACCGTGATGTCGCTTTGTTGCATCACGCGCTGGCCATCCTCTTCCCGGTAGGCCGGATTGCGCCCCCCGTCCCTGGCTACGAGCACATCGCCCAGATGCAGCTGCACCCGGCCGACGTCGAGGTCGGGAATGCCGGCGTAACCGATCGCGCACAGCAGCCGGCCCAGGTTGGGATCGGAGGCGAAGAACGCGGTCTTGACCAGCGGGGAATGCGCAATGGCATAAGCGACCCTGGCGCATTCCTCTTCAGACTTGCCGCCCTCCACCTGCACGGTAATGAATTTCGTCGCGCCTTCGCCGTCGCGGATGATCGCCTGGGCGAGCCAGACGGCCACGTCCGCCACAGCCCCGGCAAGAACCGCGTAATCCGGGTGGTGCTCGCCGCTGATGGTTGGCGTCCCCGCGGCGCCGGTCGCGATCAGCATGAACGAATCGTTGGTCGAGGTGTCGCCGTCCACGGTGATGCGATTGAACGAGCGCGCGGCGGCCCCTACCAGCATGTGCTGCAGCACTGCCGGGCTCACTGCCGCGTCCGTTGCCACAAAGCCCAGCATGGTCGCCATGTCGGGATGGATCATGCCGGCGCCCTTCGCGATTCCGGTCACGGTCACGCTCTTGCCGCCGAGACTGAGCCGGCGCGAGCACGCCTTGGGCACGGTGTCGGTGGTCATGATCGCCGTGGCCGCGCCGATCCAGTTGTCCTCGCGGCAATCGGCGAGCGCGCGCGGCAGCGCCGCCACGATACGATCCGCAGGCAAGGGCTCCATGATGACGCCGGTGGAAAACGGCAGGATCTGCGAACCGTCGCAGGCAAGCAGCTGCGCCAGTTCGGTGCAGGTCCGGCGCGCGCGCGCCAGGCCATCCTCGCCTGTGCCTGCATTCGCGTTGCCGGTGTTCACCAGCAGCGCGCGCACCGGACGCCCTAGCGCCAGATTTTCCTTGCATATGAGCACGGGGGCGGCGCAAAAGCGGTTCTGCGTAAATACGCCGGCGACGCTCGCACCCTCGGCGAGGCGCATGACCAGCAGGTCCTTGCGCTCCGCCTTGCGCACCCCCGCCTCGGCGACGCCCAGCGCAATACCCCTCACCGGCAGCAGATCCTCAGGCTTTGGCGGAGCTAGATTCACAGGCATGGCTGCCCCGCCTTAAGTCAGTTTCCCGTGGCATTGCTTGTATTTCTTGCCCTAGCCGCAGGGGCAGGGATCGTTGCGGCCGATCTTGCCCATCTCGCGCACGAACGGCCGCTCCTTGGCTTTCTCCTCGGGCGCATCATCGGCGGCGAGCGCCTCGTCGTAGCCGGCATGCTGGTATTTGACATTTTCAACCG
>DAIDTN010000043.1 GCA_027457185.1 Burkholderiales bacterium
CCTTTGGACACCGAATAGCCGTGGGTATCGGTGCGCTGCGCCGCCTCCACCAGCTTGTCGACGATATGCTTGGGCGTGGGTCCGTCGGGGTTGCCCATGCTCATGTCGATAATGTCCTCGCCTGCGCGCCGGGCCGCCATCTTCAACTCGTTGGTGATGTTGAAGACGTAGGGCGGCAGACGATTGATACGTGAAAATTCTTTCATATGGTGCAGTGCAAAGCGGCTTAAGTAAGTCGCGGTAAGTGCTGAAAAAGTTTATAATTTTAGCGTATTTGCGCTCTCCCATGAAGCTCCATCTATCCAATATTTCCGGCAGCAACGCCTTCACCGGCTACGGTGAGGGCTACGTCATTGTCAACCGGCAGCGCTACGAGCGCAACCTGGTGGTGCTGCCCGACCGGATCGTGACCGACTGGCAGCCTGCAGGCTTCGACCAGCTTGGCGCCGGGGATTTCGCCCAACTCGCCGAACTCGCGCCGGAGATCGTGCTGCTGGGCACCGGATCGCGCCTGCGCTTTCCGCGGCCGGAACTCACGCGTGCGCTCATTGATGCGCGCATCGGGCTCGAGGTGATGGATATCCAGGCCGCCTGCCGCACCTACAACATCCTCGCGGCCGAGGAGCGCAAAGTCGTCGCGGCGCTGTTGTTCAGTTGAAAGCCGCTGCCCGCATCGTCGTGCTGCTGCTCGCCTTCGCGGCGGTTTGGTTTTCGAATATCGAATATCGCAAGCTGGTCAACCCGGACGAGGGCCGTTACGCCGAAATCCCGCGCGAAATGGTGGCCAGCGGCGACTGGATCACGCCGCGCCTGAACGGCATCAAGTATTTCGAAAAACCCGCGCTGCAGTACTGGGCCACCGCGGCGGCCTACACCCTGTTCGGCGAGCATGCATGGACGGCCAGGCTGTGGAGCGTGCTCACCGGTTTCCTCGGCGTATTCATGGTGTTTTTCACCGGCCGGCGGCTGTTCGGCACCGGGGCCGGCTGGTACGCGGCGCTGGTGCTGGGATCGAGCCTGCTGTGGGTGCTGATCGGGCACGTCAACACCCTGGACATGGGCGTGAGTTTTTTTCTGTCGGCCGCAGTGTGCGCCTTCCTGCTGGCGCAGCAGGACAGCGCGGATGCGGGCGCGCGCGGCCGCTGGATGCTCGCCGCCTGGACGGCGGCCGCGCTGGCAGTATTGTCCAAAGGTCTGATCGGTCTGGCGCTGCCCGGCACCACGCTCGTCCTCTATGTCCTGATCGAGCGCGACTGGCGCTTGGCCGGCCGTCTGCACCTCGCCGCCGGGACCGTGCTGTTGCTCGCGCTGACCCTGCCATGGTTCGTGGCGGTGTCGCGCGCCAACCCGGAATTCTTTCACTTCTTTTTCATCCATGAACATTTCGAGCGCTTCCTGACCAAGCAGGCCGGTCGCTACCAGCCACCCTACTATTTCATTCCGGTGCTGCTCGCGGGCATGCTCCCCTGGACCCTCACCATGATCGATGCCCTGGCGCGGTCGTGGAAGCGCGAGCCGCGCCAGCGCTTCCAGGTGCAGCGCTTTCTGCTGCTGTGGTCGGCAGTGGTATTCGTGTTTTTCTCCGCCTCCGACTCCAAGCTGGTGTCCTACATCCTGCCGATTTTTCCGGCGCTGGGGCTACTCATCGGCGTGCGCCTGACCCAGCTCGGCGCGCGCGCGCTTGCCTGGCAGGCGCTGCCGGCCGCGCTCTCGGGTGTCGCCGTGCTCGCACTGCTGCCCGGCATTGAACGTTACGCCAGCCGCGAAGTTCCGGCGGCGATGTTTCACGATTACGCTTATTGGCTGATGCCGGCTGCCGTGTCGCTCGTTGCCGGCGCGGCCGCGTGCGCCTGGCTCGCAGCGCGGCGCAAGCCGAATGCGGCAATCGCAGTATTGGCTTGTGCGGGTCTGGCGTTCGCGCAGCTCGCGTTGAGCGGCCACGAAAGCCTGTCCAGGGCCAATTCCGCGTATTATATCGCCCAGCAAATCAAGCCTGAACTGAAGCCCGACATGCCGTTTTACAGTGTCGACACCTACGACCAGTCGCTGCAGTTCTATATGCGGCGCACCACCACCATGGTGGCGTACAAGGACGAACTCGGTTTCGGCATCGCGCAGGAGCCGGAAAAATTCATCCCCGATGTCGCGCGCTTCGAACAGATCTGGAATGCCGACCACGACGCGCTGGCGCTGATGTCGCCCGGCACCTATGACAAGTTGCGCGCCCAAGGCCTGCCGATGCGCCTCGTCGCGCGCGACACGCGGCGGGTCATCGTTGCCCGGCGCCTGGCCCCCGATCGATGAACCCGGTCAGTTTCTCCCTGCTGATGCTGGGCGTATTCCTCAACGCCACCGCGCAATTGCTGCTAAAGGCCGGGACCAACGCTGTCGGGCAGTTCGAATTCAGCGCCGGCAACATCGTCCCGGTGGGGATGAAGCTCGCGCTGGAACCGCACATCCTGGGCGGCCTGGCCTGCTACGTGGTAAGCGTGGTGGTATGGATTCTGGGGCTGTCGCGGGTCGAGGTCTCGATCGCCTATCCGATGCTTTCCATAGGTTATGTGCTCAACGCCGTCGCAGCTTGGTATCTGTTCGGCGAGGCGGTCAGTGCGACTCGCCTCGTCGGTATCGGCGTGATTATCGTCGGCGTCTATATAGTCGCACGCTCCTGATGGACTACCTGCCCTTCACCCGCCCGTCGATAGACGAGGAGACCATCGCCGGCGTGGCCGAGGTGCTGCGCTCCGGCTGGATCACCAGCGGCCCCTGCGTCAATGAGCTGGAGCAGGAACTGTCGCAGTATTTCGGCGGCCGGCAAGTACGGGCGATGAGTTCGGCCACGGGAGCGCTGGAAATCGCCCTCGGCGTCGCCGGCGTTCAGCCCGGCGAGGAAGTCATCACCACGCCGCTTTCCTGGGTGGCCACAGCCAACGTGATCGTGCGCGCCCTGCTGCCGGTGGACATGGCGGGTCTCCCGGTGGACCGCGACCGGCTGTACGAGCTCGCGCAGCGCCACGGCTTGCGCGTGATCGAGGACGCGGCGCAGAGCATGTGGGCGTCCTGGCGCGGCCGGCGCATCGGCAGCTTCGGCGACCTGGTGGCAGTCAGCTTTCACGCCAACAAGAACATCACCACCGCGGAAGGCGGCTGTCTGGTGCTCACCGACGACGCCGAAACCGAACTGTGCACGCGGCTGCGCCTGCAAGGGGGGGTGCGCCTCCCGTATGGCGGCCATGAGGTGGAGGTCGCGGGCGGAAAGCACAATCTGACCGACGTCGCCGCGCGCATCGGCCTGGGCCAGCTGAAACACCTGGATGCGTTCACCGCCCGGCGCCGCCTGCTCGCACGGCGCTATTTCGAGCGCTTCGATGCGGAC
>DAIDTN010000044.1 GCA_027457185.1 Burkholderiales bacterium
ATGATCGCTCCTGTTCTACCTGCCGGCTTGGTCGAGGAATTCGCCCAGCGCCTGGTTGAACGCGTCGGGCTGCTCCAGGTTGGACAAATGCGCCGCGGAGGGAATGATCACCAATTTCGAACCGGGCAGGGCATGATGGATTTCCTCGGCCATCGCCACCGGCGTGCCCGGATCGTCCTTGCCGACGATGACGACGCTGGGACAGCGGATTTCCTTCAGCCGCGCGGTCAGATTGATTTTCGGGATCGCATGGCTGCAGCCGACGTAGCCCGCCACGGGTGTGCTGCGGATCATGGCCGCCACATTCTGCACCACTTCCGGGCGCGACTTCCTGAACGGCTCGGTGAACCAGCGCGCCAGCGTGGGCTCGACCAGCGGCTCCATGCCCTGGGCTTCGACGGTCTTGATGCGCTCGGCCCACAGGCCGGCGGCATCGGCCGGATAGCGGCTGGTGGTGTCGCACAAGGCCAGGCTACTGAACCTGCCCGGGTACCTGAGCGCGTAGGTCTGGCCTATCATCCCGCCCATGGACAGGCCGACAAAATGCGTTGTCTTTATGCTTAGCGCCTGTAGCAGACCATGCAGGTCATCGGCCAATAACTCCAGCGTATAGGCGCTTGCAGGCGCGCTGCTCTTGCCATGGCCGCGGGTATCGAAGCGCAGGACCTTGTAGTGTTTCGACAGGCGCTTTGCTTCCTCGTCCCACATATGCAGATTGCAGGCGAGGGAATGGCTCAGCGTGACCCAGGGACCTTCGCCTTCGATAAGGTAGTTGATGTCTATGCCGTTGGCATTGATTTTCATATTGGTTTTCCGTTTCCTCGGTTGCCGAATTCGCGGCTGTCATTGTGACAGAGGACGGCGTTTTACGCCGCCGGCGCGCTTCGTTTTCTCCGGCCGCGGCACGAAGATGGCGAACGTTCCCAGCGCTTGCGCCACCTGCAGCCGGCCCACGCTGAGATGCGATTCGAGCACCGCAATGCGGCCGCCGCGATGCACCAGCCGCGTGCGGCAGCGTATCTTGCCCTTGGTCACCGGCTGCAGGAAGTGGATTTTGATTTCGACGGTGGCGCAGAATTCGCCTGGCGCCAGGGTCGTGAACAGCGCCGCGCCCATCACGGTATCTGCCATGGAGAACAGCGCGCCACCGTGGACGACACCGTTCGGATTCAACAGCTCGGGCCGCACCTCGACGGCGGCCACGGCGGTTCCGCTGCCGCGGCGCCCCAGCCGCAGCGTGAAGCCGACGAGCTCGGCGAATGGATTATTCAATGTTCTGGCTCCGAAAAGCGGGTCCGGGCGCGCTACTAATCCCTCGCCCGCGCGATACGAACCACCTCGGGTATACGGCGCAGGCCGCGCTTGATGCGCGCCAGATGCTGGCGATCGATGACCTGCAGCGTAAAGTGCATATTCGTGTAGGCACTGCGGTCGTCGTCCATGCTGATGCCGTTGATGCTGGCGCCGTCCGCGGCAATAGCCCCCGCCACCTTGGCCAGCACGCCGCGCTGGTTCATCACCGCCACGTGGATGCCGACATCGAACAGGCGCGCGGGTTCCGGGGCCCATTCCACGTCCAGCCACTTGTCCGGATCGGTGCGCGACTTGGCCGCGGTCGGACAGTCGTGCGTGTGGATCACGATGCCCTGGCCTTTCTTGATGGAACCGATGATCGGGTCGCCCGGTATCGGCCGGCAGCATTTCGCGAACTGTACCGCCATGCCTTCGGAACCGCGGATGACGATCGGCCCGGCGTTAACCTCCGTCGGCGGCTGCTCCGATGCGGCCAGCAGCTTTCTCGCCACCACGGCGGCGAAACGCTTGCCCAGGCCGATGTCGGCAAACAACTCCAGACGCGACTTGGCGGTAATGTCGCGCAGGAGCTTGTCCCATTGCTCGCCGCCGATCTCCGCCAGATCCGTATTCAGCGCGCGCAGCGCCTGGTTCAGCAGTTTCTCGCCCAGTTCGGTCGATTCCTCGTAGTGCATGGTCTTGAGGAAATGGCGTATGTGCGAGCGCGCCTTGCCGGTCTTGACGTAGTTGAGCCATGCCGGGTTGGGGTTGGCATGCGAGGCGGTGACGATCTCGACGCGGTAGCCGTTCTTGAGCTCGGTTCGAAGCGGCACCAGCTCGTAATTGATCTTGGTCGCGACGCAACGGTTGCCGACCTGCGTGTGCACGGCATAGGCGAAGTCCACGGCGGTGGCGCCGCGCGGCAGCGCCATGATCTTGCCCTTGGGCGTGAACACGTAGACTTCGTCCGGGAACAGGTCCACCTTGATGTGTTCGAGGAACTCGGCCGCATCGCCGCTTTCGCTCTGGATGTCGAGCAGCGATTGCAGCCAGATGTGCGTCTTGTGCTGCAGGTCGTTGAGGCTGGCATCGGAGGTCTTGTACAGCCAGTGCGAAGCGACGCCGGCTTCGGCCACCCGGTGCATATCGCGCGTGCGGATCTGAATTTCCACCGGCGTGCCGAATGGGCCGATGAGCGTCGTATGCAGGGCCTGATAACCGTTTACCTTCGGAATCGCTATATAGTCCTTGAATTTGCCCGGCACCGGCTTGTACAGGCCGTGCAGCGCACCGAGCGCGAGATAGCACGCGGGCGCGTCCTCGACCACGACGCGAAATCCATAAATGTCGAGCACCTGCGAGAACGACAGATTCTTCTCCAGCATCTTCTTGTAGATGCTGTACAGGTGCTTCTCCCGCCCGGTGACCTCGACCTTGATGCCGGCCTCGGACAGGCGCTGCTTGATCTCCTCCAGGATCTTGCTCAACACCCGGCTGCGGTTGCCGCGCGCCGATTTTGTGGCCTTGGCCAGGACCCGGTAACGCAGCGGGTACAGGTGCGAGAATGCGAGCTCCTGCAATTCCTGGTACAGACCATTGAGCCCCAGGCGGTTGGCGATGGGCGCGTAAATTTCCAGCGTCTCGCGCGACACGCGGCGGCGCTTGGCCGGCGGTACCGCACCCAGCGTGCGCATATTGTGCAGGCGGTCGGCGAGCTTGATCAGGATGACGCGCACATCGCGCGCCATCGCCAACAGCATTTTGCGGAAGTTCTCGGCCTGCGCATCCTGTTGCGACTGGAATTCGATCTTGTCCAGCTTGGACAGGCCATCGACAAGCTCGGCTACCGGCTTACCGAAGTGTCGGCTGATCTCGGCCTTGGAGACGTTGGTGTCCTCCATGACGTCATGCAGCAGCGCGGCCATCAGCGCCTGCGGATCCAGGTGCCAGTCGGCGAGGATCCCGGCCACCGCGAGCGGGTGCGATATATAGGGCTCGCCCGAATCGCGGTATTGTCCCTCGTGGGCCTTGCCGCTGAATTGGTACGCCTTCTCGATGCGCTCGATGTCTGGCGGTTTGAGGTAACCGGCCAGACTGTCGGTGAATTCAGCGAGAGCGTTCATGATCGTAGCAAGCCCCGCCGCGGCAAGAAGGCGGGGAAACCCGCCCGGAGCCTAGGTGGCGTTCGACCGGTTGAGCATTTCCTTGCCCACCTTACCCGCGGCGATCTCGCGCAGCGCGATCACGGTGAACTTGTCCTTGTCCGGTTCAACCAGGGGCGTCGCGCCGTTGGTCAACTGGCGCGCGCGGTAAGTCGCGGCCAGCGTCAGTTCGAAACGATTCGGAATCAGCTTCATGCAGTCGTCAACGGTAATGCGAGCCATGTTGTTCCTCGGTTAACGGGCCGTCGCAATTTCCTGCGGCGCCCCTGGTTTAGGGGAACACGTGAGGATGTTTCCTCTCGCGTCGTTCCCAAATTAAAACTTGAATACGTCGGGAAAGCGCTCGAGCTGGCGCGAATATGCCAGCCTGGACGCGCGCACGATCGCAATCAGGTCGCGACGCGCATCCTCGAAGTCATTGTTAATAATAACATATTCAAACTCGGCTGCGTGGCTCATTTCGTCGGCGGCAACGGCGAGCCGGCGTCGCACGACTTCTTCGCTGTCCTGGCCGCGCCGGCGCATGCGCCGTTCCAGTTCCGCGATCGATGGCGGCAGGATGAATATGCCTATGGTGTCGGCAAAAATCCGGCGCACTTGCTGCGCTCCCTGCCAGTCGATTTCGAGCACGATGTCGCGGCCGGCGGCGCGTTGCGCCCGGATCCACGCTTCGGAAGTTCCGTAATGGTTGCCGTGCACCTCGGCGCTCTCCAGAAACGCGCCGCGCTCGAGCATGCCCATGAAGCTGGTCGTGTCGACGAAGTGATAGTCGCGGCCGTCGATCTCTCCCGGCCGCGGCGCGCGCGTAGTGTAGGACACCGACAGGTGAATATTCTTGTCCGCCTCCAGCAGCTTTGCGGTAAGCGTCGATTTGCCTGCGCCGGAGGGGGCGCTGATGATGAACAGTCCGCCTGTCATTCGATATTCTGGATCTGTTCGCGCATCTGCTCGATCAGCAGTTTCAGCTCGATCGAGGTTTCGGAAACCTCCTTGGACACCGACTTCGACCCCAGGGTATTGGCTTCGCGATTGAGTTCCTGCATCAGGAAATCCAGGCGTTTGCCGGCTGCGCCGCCCGCATCGACCACCCGCTTCACCTCCTGCAAATGCGCGGCCAGCCGATTTAACTCCTCGGCGACGTCGACTTTGATGCCGAACACGGAAATTTCCTGGCGTATGCGCTCCTCGTCGTTGGCGGCAAGCGCCTCACGCAGACGTGCCGCGAGTTTTTCCTGGTAGGCGGCAACTGCAAGCGGCAGCAACGGCGCCACGCGATCGACCAGCGCCTGCATTTTGGCCACGCGCTCCAGAATCATGTCCCTGAGCTTGGCGCCTTCGCGCGCGCGTGTGGTGCACAGCTCTGCCAGCGCCTCGCGCATCAGAGCGAGGCAGGGCTCGCGCAATTCATCGGCGGCGATTGCGGTATCGCCGAGCATACCGGGCCAGCGCAGCACCTCGCCTGCTCCAAGCGGCTGTGCATCGGGCATGGTCGCGCGCACCTCGCGGTCAAGCTCGGACAGCCGGGCAAGCAGCGCCGCATTGAGGGAAAGCTGCTTGCCGGCGACGGCAACCGGGGTGAAACTGATGCGGCAATCGAGCTTGCCGCGGCCGATTTTCGCGGTGATCAGTTCGCGCAAACCCGGCTCGAGCGAGCGCAACTCCTCGACCACGCGGAACTGCAGGTCGAGAAAGCGGTTGTTGACGCTTTTCAGCTCCAGAAACAGCGAACCCTGCGCGGTTTCGCGCACCAGCGCCGCATAGCCGGTCATGCTCTGAATCATGTGAACCCGTGTAAGTGCGATGTCGTGAATTTATGCGCTTTACTTGCTTTACTTTGCCTGCATGCGCGCCGAAAATGTCTGCAGCCCCGCACGTTCATTGTCATCATAGCAGAGCCCGCACCCGCGCAATGCCCACGCAAGCCAACCAGCCGCTCGCCGACGGGTGTCAGCTGCAGAACTACCGCATCCGCAAGGTGCTCTCCCGCGGCGGCATCGGTGAGGACTTCATCCGGCGCGTCATCACCCTGCTGCTGAACCGGCTGCGCGAAGTGCACAGCAACAAGCTGCTGCACCTGGACATTAAACCGGCCAACCTCTACATCCGCAACGACGGCGCGCTGGTGCGCAAGCTCGCCAACCGGCGCGGGGAGCGGTGAACCGGGCGATGCAATTCTCCATCTATCAGGAGAGTAGGCGCGGCGCGCGCAGGTCGAACCAGGACCGCATCGCCTATTGCGACAGCCGCACCACGCTGCTGATGCTGGTCGCTGACGGCATGGGCGGGCACCTGCACGGCGAAATGGCCGCCGAGATCGCGGTGCGGTTCATCACGCAAGCATTTCGGCGCGAGGCCAAGCCGAGCTTGTCCGATCCCCGGTCATTCCTGGGCCAGGCGCTCAGCGGAGCCCACCGTGCGATTATCCGCAGCGCCGGCGAGGGCGGGCTGGCCGAGACACCGCGCACCACCTGCGTCGCCTGCGTAGTCCAGGACGACGCCGCGTACTGGGGACACGCTGGCGACTCGCGCCTGTACCATATACGCAACGGCACCATCCTGGCGCAGACCAAGGATCATTCCATGGTGCAGCAGCTGGTCGATCGCGGGCGCGTACGCGAGGAGGCCGTCGCCACACACCCCGAGCGCAACCGGATTTTCAACTGCCTCGGATCGCTGCGGCCGCCGCGGGTGGACTTGTCCGAGGCGACGCCGCTCGACGCCGGCGACACCCTGGTTCTGTGCTCCGACGGGCTATGGGGCTCCCTATCAGGGAGAATAATCAGCAGCGCAGTGCTTAAAATGGGCATCATGCAGGCGCTTCCCGATCTGCTGGACGAGGCGGAGCGCCGCGCCGGCCGCGAATGCGACAACCTGTCGGCGGTCGCAGTGACTTGGGAAGAACGTTTCCCGGCCGCGCGGCCGGAGGAAGTTCGGGCACGGCGGCAGCCGCTGGACCCGGTCACCGTGCTGCCGCGGCAGCCGGGCGCGGCCGAATCGCACGACGATTATCTCTCCGATGACGATATCGAACACGCCATCGCCCGGATTCGAAGCGCAATAGAAGGGCAGACAAATGACAAGACCTAGCAACCGCAAGTTCGACCAGCTGCGCAAGGTTTGCATTACGCGCAGATTCACCAAACACGCCGAGGGATCCGTGCTGGTCGAGTTCGGCGATACCAAGGTGCTATGCACCGCCAGCGTGGAAGAGAAAGTGCCGGGATTTCTCCGGGGACAGGGCCGCGGCTGGCTCACCGCCGAGTACGGCATGCTGCCGCGCGCGACCAATACCCGCACCGAGCGCGAAGCGGCGCGCGGCAAGCAGTCGGGCCGAACGCAGGAGATCCAGCGCCTGATCGGCCGCAGCCTGCGCGCTGTGGCCAACCTGTCGCTGCTGGGAGAGCGCACTATCCAAATCGACTGCGACGTGCTCCAGGCCGACGGCGGCACGCGCACCGCCAGCATCACCGGCGCTTTCGTGGCAGCGCACGACGCGATCACTCTGCTGCTGCGGCGCGGCCTGATCGCGAGCACGCCACTGCGCGATTTCGTCGCCGCGGTTTCCGTCGGAGTGTATCAGGGCACGGCAGTACTCGACCTCGATTACGCGGAGGACTCGGCCTGCGATACGGACATGAACGTCGTCATGACCGGTGGAGGCGGCTTTGTCGAGGTTCAGGGAACCGCCGAGGGTGCGCCATTTTCGCGCCAGGAAATGGATGCGCTGCTGGTGCTGGCGCAAAACGGAATCGTGCAGCTGATCGCGAAGCAGAAAGAAGCGCTACAGCTAATCTAGACAGCGCCGCTTCCCGCTGTCCCATACCGGAACGATTGTCTATATTGAAAACAGGCAGGCGATGCGATTCAACACCATCCGGGGAAACACATGACCGACAAACAATTCCAGCAGCTTTTCGCGGCGCAACTGGCACAGATCGCCTTGCTGCAAGCGATCGAGGCCAACGTCTCGTTCATCGCGCACAAACATGTCCCGACCGACAGAATTCACCCGAACTGGAAAAAGGCGCGGGAATTGCTCGAACAGGCGCTGGGGGAACTCGACCCCGCCGCGGAATGAATGCCGGCAATGCGTGCTTAAAGTAATTCTTTTCCGCGGCGCGCCCGCTTAGCGCCGGTGGATGCCGACTTATGTCAGCCCCGCCTGGTGCGCGTGCAAAAACCAGCGATCCAGCACGACGCGCCGGGTAAACCAGCCGCTGCCCAATAGCGCCCTGGCAAGCGCGTTACGCAGAAACCCGGGAATCATGTCCCCGGTCGGGGCCACCTCGGGCCCGAAACGCGCGCGTAGCCGGTTCGCGTAAGCCTGCAGCCGCTGACGCCGGTAATCTTCCCCGGCTTCCACAACGGCGGCGGCAGCGATCAGTCCGGACTCGATCGCCGGGCGTATGCCTTCGCCGCTTTCCGGGTAGGCCAGCCCGGCTGCATCGCCGACCAGCAGCACGCCGTCATCCAACAGTTTGCGCCGCGAATGCCCGTACTGGAGATAGGCATGGCCGTGGAATTTGCCGGGGACGTTCCCCGGGATTCTGCCGCGTTGTCTGAGGAAACCGCAAAAATCCCCGAGTTGTTCCGCCAGACCCTGGTTCCCTTCCCGGCCGAGCCCGATATTGAGGTAATCGCCTTTGCGAAAGCACCAGCCATATCCCTTGAGATCGCGGCAGAAGTAGAGTTCAGGCGTATCCGCGCGGACTCGGCACTCGGCGAGTTGTTGCGGATTCATCTCGAATTCGATTTCCTTCGCCGTCACTGCGGGCTCGCTGGCGCCGAGCTTCGCCCCCAGGAAACGGGCCACCGGGCAGAAATGCCCGCCCGCGCCGATGATCAAGGGGGTGGTGATGGCGTCGTTGACCAGCCAGTGTCCGCCGCGTCTCTCCAGCGATTTCAGCGATTCGCCGAGCCGCGTGCGCGCACCCGCGCGCTGCAGCAGATAGGCGTCGAACTCGCAGCGCCGTATGCCGAAACTAACGGTGCGCCGATAGCGCGTCTCGACTTCAGCGCCATGGATCAGACCGGTGCGGAACGCCGTTATCGGCTGTAGCACGTGCTCCCTGGCATACGCTTCGGTATCGAGTTGCAGCGCCTGCACCACCGCCGGGGTGATCCAGCCGGCGCATACCTTATCGCGCGGAAACAGCGCCTTGTCCAGCACCATCACCGCCATGCCGTGCTGGCGCAGTTTCCACGCGCAGGACGAGCCCGCGGGGCCGCCGCCGACGATCAGCGCGTCACAGGTTTCCACCGGCTGGATTCAGCTGGAGTAAAGGTATTGCCTGGTCCACGGAATCCGGTTCTGGCCGGAGCGGGTGAAACTCACCTGAAATAGCTGCATGTCGCCGGACCGGAACGCGGGGAGGGAGCCGGGCAGGTACAGGCGCCAGGCGCGCGCGAACCCAGGGTCGAACATTTGCGCGACGCGCTCGGCATTGGCCTCGTAGCGTGCGAGCCAGTGCTCCAGCGTCTTGGCGTAATGCAGCCGCAGGTTCTCGACATCGAGGACGGAGAAACCGAACGGCTCGAAGATCTGCATCATTTGCGACAGGCTCGGCGGACAGGCGCCGGGAAATATATTGCGCTCGATCCATGGGGTGATCGGACTGGGATGATCGCGGCCGATGGAATGGATGAGCCCGCGGCCGGTGTGCTTGAGGCAGCGGTCTATAAGCGCCCCCAGGATCTGGTACTGGTCCACCCCGACGTGCTCGAGCATGCCGACCGACACGAAGGCGTCGAATTCGCCGTCGGCGTTGCGGTAGTCGTCCTCGATGAACTGCACCTGAGCGTCCAGGCCCTCGGCGCGTGCGCGCTCCCGCGCGTAAGCAATCTGCTCTTTGGATATGTTGTAGGCTTTAACCGTTGCGCCGTAGTGCCGTGCCATGTGCAGCGCCAGGGCGCCCCAGCCACAGCCGGTCTCGATCACCGTTTCGCCGGGCGCGAGGCGCAATTTGCGGCACACATAGTCGAGCTTCGCCGCCTGCGCCTGCTCCAAGCCCATCGCCGGGTCGGGAAAATAGGCGCAGGTGTACACCATGTCGCGGTCGAGCCAAAGCCTGTAGAAATCGTTGCCTATGTCGTAATGATGGTGGATATTGCGCCGCGCCCGCGGCAGCGTGTTGCGCAGCGAAGCGTTGAACGGCGCCAGCAGCTTCTGCCCGATCCGGCCCTGCTCGGTGCGCGGCAGCGCTCGATAGATCGTTTCGAGGCAATCCACCAGATTTCCCTGCACCTCGATGCGCTCCGCGGTGTACATTTCGCCGAAACCGAGCTCGGGGTTGGCTATCAGTTTCAGCAATGCGCCGCGGTCGCGAATCAGCACTCGCGCTAGCGCAGGTTTCCCCAGGCTCGCGATTTCCTGCCCATCCCACAACACCAGATCCAGGGGTGGATTGCCGAGGGACTCCATCATCCGCACGAGCAGCAGCTTTTCCGCGGAGAAAACCTTGCTGATCAAGGCCGGTCGCGACCCGCTTTCGCGCGTTTGACGATCGGCACCTGCGCCTGCCGCTTTAGCAGCGTACGCCTGGGTTCGCTCTTGGCTCATGCTGACACCTCGGATTCGTAACACACCGTTGCCGGGAACATCTTCGCACGCCTGCGCGCTGCGGTGCAACTTGGGCGCGCCGCAGACTCGTGCATTCCGGCGCGCGTTCTTCTACGCCGCTAGACGGTCATCGCACGCGTGCTCTTCATGATGGCGCAAACGCCGGTTCCGGAATTTCGGCCACGCCTTGCTTGTTGTTTCTGGCCTCGACCATGGTCGAAAAATCAAAAAGATTTACCGGGCATATGTTCATGGCGTCCAGGCCGGTTTGACCGAGAAACCGGTCGAGCGAAAAATCCGGGCGAAATCCGAGTTGCTTCGACAGCGGCGCAAGCAGGCGTTCGACGCGCCTGAGGATGGGATTGCGGCTGTGAAAGTGGTTCACTATGAAAATCTGCCCGTCGGGCTTGCACACCCTGCGCATCTCGTCGACCAGGCGCGCCGGATTTGGAACCACGGAAGCGACATACATGGCGACCACTTTGTCGAAGCTGTCGTCCTCGAACGCCATGTTCTCCGCGTCCATGACCATCAGCTGAGCCGCGTTTTCGCGCCTGCTTCGCGTTAGGCGATCGCGGGCCTGATCGAGCATATCGCGCGAAATATCGATGCCGACGACACTCACGTCCTGCGGATACAGCGGCAGGGAAAGCCCGGTACCCACGCCCACTTCCAGAATCCGTTCCCCCGGTGCACACTCCATTCTGTCGACTATCGCCCTGCGCCCGGGCTGAAACACGGCCCCGAAGCAGACATAGTAAAAGTTAAAGCGCGCGTAGCGCCGGTAGGCTTGTTCTATCGCTGCGATGTCCAAACGTGTCCCCTTCTTCCAATCGGATGCGGCGAGTTGCGCACGCCTTCTCATTCTACCTTCAGCTTCGACCCTACGCCGCCTCCCGGCGCCGCCTTTGACATTGGTCACGAACGCAACAATCGCGACTTCAGCGCGGCTGAACCGGTTGCGTGCTAAATTGCCGCTTTTGCAAAACATAGTCAAGAATTAAATGAACGGCAACAGCCATGAGCGTATCCCCGGCGACCGCTTCCTGCACTCCCCGGGTCCCACGCATATTCCCGCCGAGGTGCTCAACGCCATGCACCGCCAGCCGATGGACCACGGCGACCCGCGGCTCGAGCAGATTATCGCCGCCTGCGAGACCGGCCTGCGACGCGTGCTGCAAACCGATCGCGCCGACGTCTTCATGTACATCGCCAACGGCCACGGCGCGTGGGAGGCGACCATCGAAAACCTGCTCGCGCCCGGGCAGGCGGTGCTGATTCCGGGCAGCGGACATTTCTCCGAGCAGTGGGCCCTTCAGGCCAAGGCGACCGGGCGACGCGTGATCAGCACACCTTACCGCGAGGGCTTTCCGATCGACCCGAACGACGTCGAACAGGCGCTGCGCGCCGACAATAAGCGCGAGATCGTCGCGGTGTTCGCCGTGCATACCGATACCGCGAGCAGCGCTACCTGCGACCTGAAGGCGATGCGCGCGGCGATCGATGCCGCCGGCCACCCGGCGCTGTTCGTGGCCGACGTCGTCGCGTCGCTTGCGGCCGCGCCGTTCGCGATGGATGCGCTCGGCGTCAACGTCGCAGTAGGCGCTTCGCAAAAGGGGCTGATGTGTCCACCAGGCCTGAGCCTGGTCGCAATCGACGCACGCGCAGGCGAGATTGCGGCGAGCAATTCCACGTCGCGCTATTACTGGGACTGGGGACGGCGCAAGGCCGATTACAGTTACCGGAAGTTCTGCGGCACCGCGCCGCAAAACCTTTTGTTTGGGCTCGAGGCCGCGCTCGCGCTCCTCGAGCGCGAGGGCCTGGCGGCGGTGCATGCGCGCCACGCCTTGCTCGCGCGCGCGGGGCAGGCAGCGGTCGAATGCTGGTCGCAGGCAGGGGCGGTATCCCTGCACTGCCGCGTGCCCGAGGCGCGTTCGGTCTCGGTCACCACCATCGACGTGCGTCCCGGCATCGATGTCGAAGCGCTGCGCAGCGTCGCGCGCGAGCGGTTCCAGGTCGCGTTCGCCGGCGGCCTCGGCCCGCAGACCGGGCGCGCATTCCGCATCGGACACCTCGGCGACGTCAATGCCGCGATGGTTCTCGGCTGCCTGGCGGGCGTCGAGGCCGCGATGCTGGTGCAGGGCATCCCCTTCGGCCGCGACGGCGTGCAGAAGGCCGTGGATTGCCTGGTAGCGGGCTGATGCGAAATGGCTGGGGACCGTGAGGAACGATAAGACCGGCAAGCTGATCGATGTGAGGAGCGACACCGTCACGCGCCCGAGTGCCGCGATGCGCGCCGCCATGGCCGCGGCCGAGGTCGGCGACGATGTCTACGGCGACGACCCGACGGTCAATCGCCTGCAGGAGCGCGCGGCCGAGCTGTTCGGCCACGAGGCGGCGCTGTTCGCGCCCTCGGGCACGCAGAGCAACCTGATTGCGCTGCTCGCGCACTGCCAGCGCGGCGACGAATACCTCGTCGGCCAGGACGCGCATACCTACAAGTACGAGGCCGGCGGCGGCGCCGTGCTCGGCAGCATTCAGCCGCAGCCGATCGCCCACCAGGCCGACGGCAGCCTCGCGCTCGCCGACATCGAGCGCGCGATCAAGCCGGACGATTTCCACTTCGCGCGCAGCCACCTGCTCGCGCTGGAGAACACCTTCGGCGGGCGCGTGCTCCGGCCCGCCTACATGGAGGCGGCGACCGGGCTCGCGCACCGGCGCGGCCTCGCCACCCACCTGGACGGCGCGCGCATTTGCAATGCGGCCGTGAAGCTCGGCATCAGTCCGCGCGAGGCGGCGAAAGGCTTCGACAGCGTCTCCGTATGCCTGTCCAAGGGTCTGGGCGCGCCGGTCGGCTCGGTGCTGTGCGGCAGCCGTGCGTTCATCCGGCAGGCGCTGCGCTGGCGCAAGATGCTGGGCGGCGGCATGCGCCAGGCCGGCATACTCGCGGCGGCGGGCCTGTACGCGCTCGAGCACAACATCGCGCGGCTGGCCGACGACCATGAAAACGCAGCGCGACTCGCGCGAGGTTTGTCGGACATTGCGCAACTCAAGGTGACCGCGCCCGAGACCAACATGGTCTTCGCGGACATAGAGGCCGAGCAGTGTCTCTCGCTGGAGAATGCGCTCGGACGCAGGGGCATACTCGCTCAAGTCGACCCGCACATGCGCATCGTGCTCCACCTGGATGTTTCCCGGACGGATGTGGACCGGATCATTGCCGCGTTCAAGGAATTTTTCGCCGCTTGACCTGTTGGAGCAGCGGGCGCAGTGCGGTGCGCGCGATAGCCGCCTTTGCGCCCAACGACTGAACGCGCGCTTCCGGCGCGGCGGCGCAGCCGCGGTAGAATGCGCTCATGAAAAAACTCGTCATCGCCAGCAGCAACGCCGGCAAGCTGCGCGAAATCCGGGCCATGCTCGAGCCGCTGGGCTGCGAGGTGCTGAGCCAGGCCGGACTGGGCATCGCCGATGCGGAGGAGCCGCATCTCACTTTCATCGAGAATGCGCTGGCGAAAGCGCGCCACGTGGCTGAACGCTCGGGCCTGCCGGCGCTGGCGGACGATTCCGGGGTGTGCGCGCTCGCGCTCGGCGGCGAGCCCGGCGTGCATTCCGCGCGCTATGCCGGCGATTCGGCTAGCCGGGAGGAGCGCGACGCGCGCAACAACGCCAAGCTCGTGGCCGCGCTCGCCGCTTTCTCCGACCAGCGCGCCTACTATTATTGCGCCATGGTACTGGTGCACCATGCCGCCGATCCGCAGCCGCTGATAGGCGAAGGCTACTGGTGGGGCGAAATCAGGGCCGAAGCGCGCGGCCGCAACGGCTTCGGCTACGATCCGCATTTCTATCTGCCCGAACTGGGCAATACCGCGGCGGAGCTCGATTCCGAGACCAAGAACCGCTTGTCGCACCGCGGCCGGGCGCTGCGCCAGCTGGTGGAAAAATTGCGCAGCTTTCCATAAGCTATGCCGGCCTGAAGCATAAGCGTCGCTTCGCCTCGGGGCGGCGCAAGCCTGAAAACGCTGCCGCCGCTGGCGCTCTACGTGCACATCCCCTGGTGCGTCAGGAAATGCCCGTACTGCGACTTCAATTCGCACGAGGTTCGGGGCGAGGCGCCGGAACAGGATTACGTACGCGCGCTGATCACCGACCTGGAACTCGCCCTGCCGCAGATCTGGGGCCGGCGCGTGTATTCGATATTTTTCGGCGGCGGCACGCCGAGCCTGTTCTCCGCCCGCGCGATCGAGGAACTGCTGGCGGCGTTCCGCGCCCGGCTCAATCTCGCCGCCGATGCGGAAATCACGCTGGAAGCCAATCCGGGGACGTTCGAATCGGCCAAGTTCCGCGACTACCGCGCTTGCGGCGTCAACCGCCTGTCGATCGGCATCCAGAGCTTCAATCCCGCCCACCTGCAGGCGCTGGGCCGCATCCACGACGGCGACGAGGCGCGCCGCGCGATCGGCATGGCGCAGGCGCATTTCGACAATATCAACCTCGACCTGATGTACGCCCTGCCGCAGCAGACCCTGCGGCAGGCTGAGGAGGACATCGATACGGCGCTGCGCTTCGGCACCACCCACCTGTCGGCCTATCACCTCACGCTGGAACCCAACACCCTGTTTCACCGCCATCCGCCGCCGCTGCCGGACTCGGAACTCGCCGCGGACATGCAGGACATGATCGATGAGCGGCTCGCGCGCGCTGCTTACCGCAACTACGAGACCTCGGCCTTCGCCCAAGCGGGCCGCGAGTGCCGGCACAACCTCAATTACTGGCGCTTCGGCGACTACCTCGGCATAGGCGCCGGTGCGCATTCCAAGCTTTCGTCTCCGCATCGAATACTGCGCCAGATGCGCTACAAGCAGCCGCGGGAATACCTGCAAAAGGCGGCAGCCGGCTCGGCCGTACAGGAAGAGCATGCGGTTTCGCCCGAGGACCGGGGTTTCGAATTCATGATGAACGCGCTGCGTCTGATCGCGGGATTCGAGACGGCGCTGTTCGCCGAGCGCACCGGCCTGCCAATCTCCGCCGTGGAGCGGCCCTTGCAGGAAGCCGCGCAGCGTGGTCTGATAACGCGTGACCATCTGCGCATTGCACCGACGAAGCGCGGACAGCGGTTTCTGAACGATCTGCTGCAACTGTTCCTGCCGCCGGGCAGGCCAGCCTAAAGGGAGAACGATATGAACTGGACCGGGCTGATCATTTTTCTCGTCATTCTCGCCGCGCCCTTCATCTGGGCCGTGTCGATTTACAACGCGCTGGTCACGTTCAGGAACCGGTTCAAGAATGCGTTCGCGCAAATCGACGTCCAATTGAAGCGCCGCTACGACCTGATCCCCAACCTGGTGGAGACGGCCAAGGGCTATATGGCGCACGAACGCCAGACCCTGGAAGGCGTGACCGCGGCGCGCAACACCGCCGTCGGCGCCAACCAGCGCGCCGCGGCCAACCCGGCAGATGGCGCGGCCATCCAGGGCCTCGCTGCGGCGGAGGCCGGACTCTCCGGCGCGCTGGGACGCCTGTTCGCCCTGTCTGAAGCCTATCCGGATCTCAAGGCCAATCAAAACATGATGCAGCTGTCGGAGGAACTCACCAGCACCGAGAACAAGATCGCGTTCGCGCGCCAGGCGTTCAACGATGCGGTGATGAGCTACAACACCCGCATCGAGTCTTTCCCCGACAATATCGTCGCCGGCACGTTCCAGTTCAAGGCCGCGGAATTGCTGCAGGCGACCGAATCGGCGGAGGAGCGCAAAGCACCCAAAGTATCGTTCAGTTAGGCTGCCGCAGCGGGAGCGGGCGGCCAGAGCGCGATGAATTTCTTTGAGCAGCAGGATGCGGCGCGGCGCCATACCATGCGCCTGGTCGTGCTGTTCCTGCTGGCGGTGGTGGCGATCGTCGTTGCCGTGAATTTCGTGGCGGCACTGGCG
The DNA here is from genome assembly GCA_027457185.1 of Burkholderiales bacterium. Taxonomy (GTDB): domain Bacteria; phylum Pseudomonadota; class Gammaproteobacteria; order Burkholderiales; family SG8-39; genus 2-12-FULL-64-23. The sequence continues at coordinate 15,942 of DAIDTN010000044.1, forward strand.
TTCGTCGGCATATCCGTCAATACCGCGAGCGGCGGCGCGCGCCTCAATGCGCCCGCGTCTTTTTACGCGATCGTGACGCTCGCCACCCTGGCACTGATCGCGGGCGGCAGCCTGGCGCAGATCGCGGGCCTCGCCGGGGGAGGCGCGGCGCTGGCGCGACACGCTCGCCTGGATCAATCGTCCGAAAAAAACGCCGATGTAGCCGACTGCGATCAGGCCGAATCCGAGCAGAACGAAGGACGAGCCCTTGCTGTCGCGGCGCGAGGAGGTGCTGGCGAGCATGAGTCCGAGCGTAGTCAGCAGCAGGATCCCGCCGAGCACGCCCATCAGGCGCAGGTTGAGGCGCATGTCGCCGTTCAGGACGTGGCTGAACTCATGGCCGATTACTCCCTGCAGTTCGTCGCGGTTCAGATGCTCCAGCGTGCCGCGTGTGACGACG
>DAIDTN010000045.1 GCA_027457185.1 Burkholderiales bacterium
CGCTGCTGCAGTTCATGCAGCTTGCCATGCCTGAACGCTCCCCACAAGGCCGCGCCGATTGCGCCGGCGCAGATCGAGTCGGGATGATTGACCACGGTCAGCCCGGTGATCTTCTCGTTGAGCAATTCCTCCTGCACCGCCAGAAGCAGCCCCACGTCCAGCGCCAGGCCGCCGGTAAGCAGGACCGTGTCCTTCATGATGCCGGTCACTTTCAGCAGTTTCACCAGGCGCGAGGCCATGGACAGGTGGATGCCTTTGAGGATGTCGGGCGTGGGGATGCCGCGCGAGACCATGTTGATGACATCGGTCTCCGCCAGCACGGCGCAGATCGAGCTGATCTTCTCCGGCGTCTGCGCCGACCTTGACAGGGGTCCGATTTCCTCGACCGCGACGCCGAGGTAGCGCGCGATGTTTTCCAGGAATTGGCCCGAGCCCGACGCGCACTGGCTGGTCATCTTGTACGCCAGCACTTTACCGCGCTCGTCGACGTAAATGGCGCGGCCATTGAGCGCACCGATGTCGACCACGCCGCGCGCTGCTGGATTGAGAAATATGGCGCCACGGGCGTGCGTGGTCATGGAGTAGAAGTGCCCGGTGGCGAACTTCACGTTCTCGCCTTCGCCGGTGGTAGCGACATAATCGACGTCGGCGGGTTTGAGCCCCGCCTCCTCGAGCACCTCGTCGTAACCCGCTTTCGCCAGCTGCAGGTTGTCGCGCCGGCGGATGCGCTCGACGCGCCGCGCGAGCCACTCGCTCTTGCCGCCTTCCGTTTTGAACAGCGCCGTCTTGACGACGCCCGAGCCGATGTCGATGCCGACGCTAATGGTCATGATGTCACCTCCGCTATGTTCATACTCTCGCCTCCGCCGTTTTGCCTTCCTCGACGATCGCGCGCCAGGCAAAAGTCGCGCCGCCAAGCGCGCCGGTATAGATCGAATCCGGATCGATATTGAGCTTCACTTCGCCGTAGTTCTCGCGCACCAATTCCTTCAGCGACTTCACCGCGGCCTCGTTCTTGGCCACGCCGCCGGTAAACGTGAATTCGTTGCGCACACCGCCCGAACGCGCCAGGATCGACATTGCGCGCAGGATGATGGCGCGGTGCAGCCCGAGCATGATGTCTTCGCGCTTTTCACCCAGCGACAGGCGGTCACGCAATTCGGCGCCGGCGAATACGGTGCAGGTGGAATTGATGCGCACGTTTTTGGTTGCCTTCATCGCCAGCGGCCCGAGTTCGTGCAGGCCCATGTTCATCTCGGCGGCGATGTAGCCGAGGTAGCGCCCGCAGCCGGCGGCGCAGCGGTCGTTCATCTGAAAACTCTCGACGATGCCGTGTGGGTCCACCTGGATCGCCTTGGTGTCCTGGCCGCCGATGTCGAGCACGGTGGCCGTGCCGGGGTACATCACGTGCGCGCCCAGACCGTGGCACAGAATTTCCGAGCGTATGTGCTCCTTGGAAAAGGGCAGGCGCGCGCGGCCGTAGCCGGTGCCGATCACGTAGCTTTCCTCGAGCGGGGTCTCGAGCACCCCCTGGATCGGCGCGCGGATGGCGGTTGCGCGGCCGGCGGTTTCGGGCATCCCCTTGAACGTGCGGTCCAACGCGCGCATCAGGTTCGCACCCATGGCGTCGGCGTAGACGCGGTTCTCGACTTCGATGATCGAGCGGTCGAACACGTTGAGCACCATGTCATAGCGAATGCCCATTTCCTTCGCCACGACCTCGCCGATGGCGAGGTAACGGCTGCCGGCAATGTCGCGGAAAAAGTCAGATTTGCGTTTCGCGCCCGGCGCGAACAGATCCGGCGCCTCAGCCTGCAGGCGCTTGAACACTTCGGTCAGTGCGGTGGTGACCGCCGCGGCGTTGTCGCCAAAGCGCGTGCCTTCGGCATTGCGGCGGCAGGTGGCCTCCAGGTCGGCGAGTTGCTCGAGAAACTGTTCCAGCCGGAAGTCGCGCTCGAGGTGCCCGAGGAAGTCGTCCAGCGCTCCGTTGAGTGCGCCCGAGCGCGACAGCGCATTGCGGAACAGGTGAAAGCGCGTGTTGACCAGCGCCTCCTGTTTGGCGATGGCGGCCGCCGTGTCGTAGTTCGAACGCGAGTTGGTGATGCCGCGTCCGAGGATGTTGCGGTCCTCGTCGATCACCACCGCCTTGGTGGTGGTCGAACCGAGGTCGATACCGATGAAGCAGCGCATGATGGTTTCCTCGAGTCTTCTAGTGAACGGCGCCGGCGGCGGCGCGCTTCTGCTTGATCATCTGGAAATAGCTCTCCAGCCGGTTCTTGATGTTGGCCGGGGAAAAGTAGCGCGGGTCCACCAGGTCGGACTCGATGAACGCCGCCGGTTTCCCCGTGCGCTTCTCGACTTCGCGCAGGATCAGCAACTGGCCGGCGGAGAAGCTGTTGCAGCTCTTGATCGAATTGATCAGGAGGCCATCGGCCTGGTACTCGTCGATGTACTTGCAGATCATGTCGATGCGCTGCGGCAGGTTGAGGTTGGTATAGCAGCCAAGACAGTATTCGGCGAGCGACTCGATCGGGTGATCCGGATCGTGGCGAAAACCGAAGTCGTAGACGCCCCCGACCTTGGCATAGGTGGAACTGACGACCACCGCGCCTTCATCGGAAAACATTTTCCAGAATTCGCGGAAGTGGGTCCAATTGGGCGGGCCTTCCACCACCAGACGGTACTTCTCCTCGGCCATCTCCCCCTCGGGAGTGATCGGACCCTTGCCCTCGCGCACGCGCTGCTCGATCTCCTGGCGCAGCACACGGTAGTACTCCGTGGCTTCCTTGGTGCCGCGGAAGGCAGTGAACATCGGTCCGATGTAATACACCGCGCCGAAATAGCCGTCGATGGGCGAGGGGCGGTTTTTGGCCGACTGCAGCACCTGCACCAGGTCTCCTTCGGCCCTGGCCGATTCCTTCATGTACTGGCGCAGGCGGTCGATGTCGAACTTGACGCCGGAGACGCGCTCCAGCGACGGAATCACGTTCTCCTTGATTTGCTTGACCACATAGTCGCGCATGTTCTGTGAGATCTTGCCGTCGCCCTGGTAGGGCACGTGCAGCATGGTGGTCTCGCAATTGTATTTCTGCCGGATCAGTTCGAACCACTTCATGAAGGTGAAGCAGCCGGTGTAGGACAGGAGCAGCAGGTCGGGATGCGGCATGGGCTCGCCGGTTGGACCGATCTCGCCGCCCAGCATTGCGCCGAGGTCGGCTTTGACGTAGGTGCACACGTCCTCCGAATGGCCGTCGCGCTCGGCGTCCATGATCATCTTGCCCGATTTCTTGCGCATGCCGTTCTGCAGCGCATTGGTCTCCGGCAGGCTGCGGGCGAAGTCGAAGCACATTACCAGTTCGTTCAGGTTGCCCGGGACGAAGGTGGCCGCGACCTTCTTGCCGCGATCGTGCGCGGTAGCGATTTCGTGATAATTGCGATTGATCATTTCCTTCTGCAACAGCATCGCGTCCTCTTTCTGCGCAACCGGAACCGGCTTCTTCGAGGCTTGCGCAGGTGTCATTTGTACAGGTGTGCTCATGCTAGGCGGCCTCCTTGGATTTTGTACGAATTTCGGCAGCAAACAGTCGGCCGCTTTGCGGCAATTCGTCTGGTCGCATCCCCACGCACGCGTGGGGCCCCTGCTCCGGGGCTCATGCCGCGCTCCATAGTTTGATTGAATCGGCAAAGGTCCCGGCCTGCTCGCGGATGGGCGCCATCTGGCCGGTGTTCTCGGCGTACTTGAACGCCGTATAGGGAATCTTGTGCTCATTCAGCACTGCCTGCAGCATCGGCCGCTCGAGCAGCGCCGGGTCGCAGAAGGAGGGCGCCGCGAAAATGACGCCTTCACCGGCATTCAGCTTGGTCGAATCGAGCAGGTACTTGCCCTTGTCTTTCTTGAACTCATCGTACTTGGACGACGTCTGCATCGAACGGTGCAGGAACGATTTCGACAATTCGTCCAACGGATCGCCGGTTTCGAGCACGTCGTCCGTCAGCATGCGCATGACCAGCATGAAATCATCGTCGACGATGTAGCAGCCAGCCATCTCGATCGATTTGATCAGACTCAGCGGCGGCTGCTCGCAGAACGCGCCAGTCAGGACGATGCGGGCGTTGTCGCGCACCGGCCGCGCTACCGCGTCGGTCGCGGCGATGTATTCGCGTACCAGCTTGGTATGTTCCTCCACCGGCAGCACCATGCCCGCACGCAGCACCACGTAGACCTCCGAGGTCGGCGCCTGCCAGGGTTTGGCGGCGCGGTATTGGTACAGCTCGTGCACAGCGCGCCGGTTTTCGTTGTACACCCTGATCGAGGCGCGCAGGGCGTCGTCGCTGATCGGCTTGCCCGCGAGCTTGCCGATGTCATCGCGCAGCACCTGCATCTCGTGAATGTAATAGGTGCCGCCGACGCTGTCCTGGTAGTTCTGCGGCACGTCGAAATACCGGACGTACTTGTCCTTGAACAGGATCTGCCACATGCCCGAGAGGTTGCGGATGACGTCGCAGATCGAAGGAAACAGCATCCCGTCCAGACAGTCCAAGCGCCCGGTGAGTCCCAGTTCCAGGGTGGAGCGCGGAATGCGGCAGATGTAGCTCTGGTAGTAAGCGTCGCCCTGGATCACTTCGAGCTGGTCGCCCCCGCCCATGATGCCGACCGGCAGCATGCCCGCGGCATGGATGATTTCGCGCGGCACGTAGACCGGCATGAAGCCGATCGCCTTGCGCCCGGGAGCGGCGGCCTTCCACTCTTTCACCGAAGTGAAATTCAAGTCTTCGAACAGCGCCTGGCAGCGTTCGACGATCTGTTGCACGGTCTGGCTCATCGGTGCTCCCATCATTTGTGCTCCCATTTTGGCGGACGCTTGGCGATGAAAGCGGCGAGGCCTTCGTTCGCGTCGCGGGTTTGCATCAGGCGGGTGAGGTAGAGCCGCTCGACCTCGGCGATGCGCCGGCGCACGCGCAGCAGGTAACCGCCGCGAACTGCGGCCACCGCGCAGGCAAGCGAGCTTGCGCTTTTTCCGGCGAGGTACTGATCGAAATAGGCAAGCGCCGCGGCTTCCGCGTCGGCCGACACGGACTGCACCAAGCCAAGGCGCAAGGCTTCGTCGGCGCCGATCGAACGGCCGGACAACAGCAGGTCCTCCGCCGCCGCCTGGCCGATGCGCGGCGGCAACAGGCAGGATGCCGCCGGCGCGAATACGCCGAGCTGTATTTCCGGCTGGCCGAGCTTGGCATCGGCCGCGGCAAATATCAGGCTGCCGCCCATGGCGAGTTCAAGTCCGCCGCCGAGGCACTGGCCCTTGACCGCGACCAGGATCGGCACTGGCCATTCGAGCATGGCAAGCAGCAGCGCGTGCAGGCTCGCCAGCATCCCCGCACAGCGCTCGGCCAGATGTTCCTCGACGCTGGCACCGAAGGAAAAATGCGGCCCCTCGGCATCGACCAACACTGCCCGATGTTGGACCGCACTCGTGCGGTGTGCCGCATTGCCGCGGTGCGCATCGAACGCGCCCTGCAGCGCCGCGATCATGGCCGCATCGACGATGTTCGCTTTGGGCTTCGCCAGGCGCAGCCGTAAGAGCGCGCCGTCGCGCTCGATCCAGACCTTCAGCGGCCCGGCGTCCAGTGGCGAATTCGTGCTCACGGCATCAAGCCTTGTGCTTGTTCTTCGGCTGGATCGCGTTGTGCAGGGCCTCACCCCAGCCTTCGCCGCGCGCGAGTAGCTGGCGCAGGCCGATGAAGTCGACCTCGCGGTCTTCTTTCGTGCCCTCGTTGAAGGCAACGAAGCCGGCGCGCGCCTCGGTCATCATGTTGAGCGCGAGCCAGGCGCGCGAATTTTCCTTGTTCGCATTCCAGGCGATGAGCTTGGGTTTGCGCAGTTCTTCGATGGTCTTGGTGGTGCAGTCGGGGAAGGTGAGCAGCATCTTGGCGCACAACTCCTCGACCTTGGCGTCGAGCAGCTACAGGTCTACCGTGCCCTTCGCCATCAGCGCCTTGCCTTGTTTCGCCGCCTCGCCCGTCTTGAAGTCGCCGAACACCAGCTTGCCGAATTCGTCAGTCATCTGCTTGGTTTCCACCAGCGGATTGGCGATGAACTTGCCCTCCACTTTCAACGCCGGCACCACGTCGGTAAGCACGCCCATGTGATAGGCCTTGTGTGCCGAGAACGGCTCGCACAGCACGCCCGCCGCCATGGCGCGCTCGGCGCCTATCATGAGCGGAAGAAAGTCGGTGGCGCCGCCGATCGGCGCCGAGCCGTGCTTGGGCCCGGCCTGGCCGAAGCGCGCCAGGTCCTGTGCCACGGAAAAGTCGCAGGCCATGCCGATTTCCTGGCCGCCGCCGATGCGCATGCCATTGACGCGGCAGATCACCGGTTTGTCGCAGGCGAGAATCGCCGACACCATGTCGTTGAACAGGCGCATGTACATGCGGTATTCCTGCGGGTGGCCGGCGTAGTACTCCGCGTACTCCTTGGTGTTGCCGCCGGTGCAGAAGGCTCTGTCGCCGGCGCCGGTGAACACCACGCAATTCACGTCGCGCGCATTCGACGCCGCACGGAACGCGAGAATCACCCCTTTCACCATGTCGGTGGTGTAGGAGTTGAACTGGCCGGGGTTGTCGAGCCAGATCCAGGCGTTGTAGAGGCCGGGCACGACCTTGCCGTCGGGCGTCTGCGCCGGGCGCTTTTCGTAGCGCACGCCGGGGCGGGCGAAGTCCTCGTCGAGTTCGTGGTTCTTGAATTCCCGGACCGCGGATTGCGCGGCGGAGGCTGCAGCGGTGTTCATGAACGAATCTCCTTAAAGTGACGGAACCAGAACGGCGCGGCGCTTGATATCGCGATGGTGCGTCGCCTCGAATACATGATTGATGTCGGAGAGCGGGTGGACTTCGACGAAGGGCTTCACTTTGACTTTGCCCGCGAGCACCAGTTCCAGCGCCGCCGGATAATGCTCGGGCGTGCAGCCCCAGTTGCCGATGGCGCGCGCATCGTATGCCATCAGGTTCGACAGGCGGATTTCAACCTTGTCCATGGTGAAACCGACCACGCTGAGCGTGGCGCCGTGCACCAGCAGGCCGTAGGCGGTCTGTTGCCCGGCGGCGCTGCCGGAGCATTCGAATATGAACCACTCGGTTGCGCGCAGGCCGTTGTCCTTGGCGAATTTGGAGATCGCACCCTTTAGCGCCTTGGGATCGAGTTCCTTCGGGTTCAGCGTGTGCGCTGCGCCGTAGTGCGAGATCGCGGCGAGCTTGGCCGGGTCGACGTCGATGGCGACGACTTTGGCGCCGAAGGCATTGGCCACCTGTACGCAGTAGCCGCCGACGCCGCCGGCGCCGATGACGATGGCGAGGCTGCCCGGGGTGACGCCGGCGCGGTGCACCGCCTGGTAAGGCGTGGTGACCGCATCGGCCACCACCGAAACTTCAGACAGATCCATGCCGATCTCAGCCAGGCGCTTTACGTCGACCGGGCACAGCCCGCGCGCCGGAACGGCGATATGCGTGGCGAAACCGCCCTGGATGTCGTTGCCGGGCATTTTCTGGGCGCGGCAGATGGCGGCGCGACCACGCTTGCACAAATCGCATTCGCCGCAGGGAATCACGGCGGGCACGATCACCGATTTCCCCATCCAGCTTTCGGCGCCGCTGCCGGCGGCGACCACGCGGCCGCTGATCTCGTGACCGAGCGTGAGCGGCAGCGCATGATTGGTGCGCACGCCGTCATAGAAATAGCCGAGGTCGGTGTGACAGACGCCGCAGCCGGCGATCTCTATCACCACTTCCGCAGGCTGCGGCGGAAACGGGTCGAATGCCGATTCGACCATCGCGACTTTCGGTGCTGTCATCATCCAGCGGTGTGCCACTGTACTCATGTGATGCCTCCAATTGAAGCTGCTGGCTTGCAGTTTGTACCTGTGTTTCAGGTACGGCTTGACTTTTTGATGCTTAATTAAGTATTATGGTACTAGAATGCGTATTTAGAAGTCAAGTCCAAAATGAAATTGTTGGCGCAACATCGCAACTAAGGTCCTTACTGCCCGGCAAGACGGAGGTCATACCGTGTCAAAACACAAAGACAAGACCAAGGAAAGTATTTCGATCGCGATCACGGGCAGCGGCGGCGCCGGTGTGATGACCGCAGGCAACCTGCTGCTCGAGGTCGCGGCCCAGGCCGGCTGGTACGGCCTGATGGTGCGCTCCAGCGGGCCGCAGATCCGCGGCGGCGAAGCGGCGGCGCTGCTGCGCTTTTCGCAGGCACCGGTCGAATGCCTGGACGACCGCTTCGATGTCCTGATAGGCATCGACTGGCAGAACATACACCGCTTCGCCGACGAAATTCCGCTCGATGCGGCGAGCGTGATGCTGGGCGACCCCGACCAGGGCGAGCCGCCGGAGGTATTCGTCCAGCGCGGTGCGCGCTATGCGTCCCTGCCGTTCAAGCAGATGGCCAAGGCGCTGCCAGGGAGCTGGCCCAACATGATCGCGCTCGGCCTCGCCGCGGGATTGATAGGTTTGCCCGCGGACTCGGTCAAAGCCGTATTGCAGAAATCGCTGAAGAAAGGCGGAGGGGAGAAAATGGCCGCCAATCTCGCCGCTGCCGATGCGGGATACGCCGCCGCCGCGACTGTGCCGGCGGTGCCGCGCCTTGCACCGAGCGCAAGCAAGAAATCCCACGCTGCGCGCTAGCTGATCACCGGCAACCAGGCAACCGGCTACGGCGCAGTGCGCGGCGGCGTGCGTTTCTGCGCCGCCTATCCGATCACGCCGGCGACCGAAGTGCTCGAGTGGCTGGCGCCTGCGCTGCCCAAAGTCGGCGGCGTTCTGGTGCAGGCCGAGGACGAGCTGGCTTCGATCAACATGATCATCGGCGCCTCTTACGGCGGCGTGCCCGCGGTGACCGCAACCTCCGGACCCGGCTTGTCGCTGATGACCGAAGCGATCGGGCTGGCGGTCGCGGCTGAAGTGCCGATCGTGGTCATCGACGTGATGCGCGGCGGGCCGTCGACCGGCATTCCGGCGAAAAGCGAGCAAAGCGATGTCAACATCGCGCTCAACGGATTGCACGGCGATGCGCCGCGCATCGTCGTCGCGCCGAACTCCATCGCCGATTGCGTCTCTGCGACCCAGTGGGCGGTGTACCTGGCCGAGGCGATGCAGTCCCCGGCGCTTGTGCTCTCCGACCAGTACTTCGGCCAGACGCGCGCGGTGGTGGACCCGCCCGCCGATATCGGCCTCGCGAGCGAGCGCCTGAAGGCAGCCGCAGGGGCGGAGGGCTACAAGCGCTACGCCATCACCGCGTCCGGCATCTCGCCGATGGCGATTCCGGGCACACCGGGCACGGCGTACACGGCCGACGGTCTGGAGCACAACGAACACGGCCTGCCTTCGAGCCAATCGGGCGACCACATCCGGCAACTCGACAAGCGCGCGAAAAAGCTGGCGGATTTCGATTACGGCGAGCGCTGGGCCGAAGTCGAAGGCGAGGGCGAGTTTGCGGTCGTCACTTTCGGTTCCTGCACCGGC
>DAIDTN010000046.1 GCA_027457185.1 Burkholderiales bacterium
GTCCTCTTCGGTCATGTTGATGTAGACCTCGGCCATATAAATGGTCTGATGCCCCAGAATCTGGCGCAGCACGTGCGCGTTTCTCACCAGTCGCGCGTAGTAGGTGCCGCCCAGGTGGCGCAGGTCCCGGAACTGGAGTTGCGGGAGGTTCGCCTTTTTGCGCACGCCATCCCAGGCGCATTTGACCGCGTTGGGGGTCATCGGAAAAACCTTGCCCGAGGGGTCGCGCGGAAGCTTGCTAAGGAGTTCCACCACGCGCCGGGAAAGCGGTACGGTGACGGTGATGGTTTTGGTCTTGTAGAGCACTGCGCAGCGGCCCTCGAGGTCAAGGTCGGACCAGCGCAGTTTGAGCAGGCTTTTTCGGCGCGCGGTGAGGAAGATGGCCGTATCAACCAGGGGCCAAAACCAGGGGTTGTCGCACTGTTCAAGCGCCGCATAGAGGCGGCCGTACTCTGCCTTGGTGAGCCGCACGAAACGATGCTCCGAGCCGCCGAGCTTCACCCCGAGGCAGGGGTTTGAAAATTTCGTCCAATACCAAGCGGTCATCGCGGTGTTGAAGAGCGATTTCAGCAGCGCGACCTCCTTTTGTATCGTGCTCGGAGAAAGCCCGTCGAGCACCATGGTCGCGAAGAGTTCGTCGATGTGGGTGCGGCGGATGGCCGAGACGCGCATGCAGGCAAGTTTGCCGATGAAGGCGTAGGTGCGTGCCGAGTGCTCGCGGCGCGCGTTGAGGTGCGCCTTCCAGCCCTCGGAGACGCGTTTTTCGATGTCTTCGGGCTGCCACTGGATGAGCGCGGCTTTGCCGGCATCGTCCGACCCGAGGCGCAGGGGCTGCAGGCCTGCCGCCTGCAGGTAATGCCCGATGCGGTTCAGTTCCTGCACCGCGCCGCGTTTCGTGACGGTGTAGAGTGTCGCGTAGTGCGCGAGCGCCTGGGCGAGGTTTACCTGTGTCGGTCCGCCAAGTTCCGGGGCGTGTTCGCTTGTTTTATCCGCCTCGTTGTCGGCGGCCCATAGTTTCGCTTCCGCGTGCTCGCCCAGGCAGAATTGCCGGGTCACCACGTGACCGGAGGCGTCGCGCGCTTCGGCGCGATAGCCCCCCCGATACTTGAATACGGTTGCCATGTTGCTTCGTCCTTTGTGTTGCAGACGAAGCCGTATAGAGGATGCGTTTATACCGTTGCCGGAAGGGCTGTGCGCGGCGCCAACTATCAGCGCAACTATCAACGGCAGCACTTAGGGCAAATACAACGCACGCCCGCTGAGAAAGGCTTGGGAAATCAGGCTGTTTGCAGTGGCTCCCCGACCAGGGCTCGAACCTGGGACCTGCGGATTAACAGTCCGTCGCTCTACCAGCTGAGCTATCGGGGAACGGTGAACCCGGTTGAGCCGGGTTCAGGAAGGCGCGTATTTTAATGGCTGGGGGTGGGCGGGTCAATTGATATTGAGCTGCGCATAAGGCGGACGACAATTTCCGCCCCGGAAACGCGATCGCCTTGTTCGCGCTGTGCGCCTGTCGCGGTGAACGCGTGTGGGGCTCAGCGTATCACCTTGGCGATGGCATCGGCGGAGTAGTCGATGTTCTTGGTGTTGAGCGCGGCCACGCAAATGCGCCCGCTCTCGATCGCATACACCGCGAATTCCTCGCGCATGCGCACCACCTGCTCCTTGGTCAGGCCGGAGTAGGAGAACATGCCGCGCTGTTGGGTGATAAAGCTGAAATTCGCGCCGGGTACGCGGGCATGAATTTTCTCGACCAGCAGCTTGCGCATCGACTTGATGCGGTCGCGCATCTGCCCAAGCTCCTGCTCCCACAGGGTGCGCAACTCCGGACTGGCCAACACGGCGGCGACGATCTTGCTGCCATGGGTGGGCGGGTTGGAGTAATTGCTGCGCACCAGGCGCTTGATCTGCGACAGGACGCGCGCTCCTTCCTCGCTGGTTCCGGCAATCACGTTCAGGCTGCCCACGCGCTCGCCGTAGAGCGAGAACGACTTGGAAAACGAGTTCGCCACGAGCAGCGGCATGCCGCTCTGCGCAAACAGGCGTACCGCGCTGCCGTCGGCGTCGATGCCATCGCCAAAACCATGGTAGGCGATGTCGAGGAAAGGCACCAGGCCGCGCGCAGCCATGCTCTGGGCTACGCCGGCCCATTGCGCTTCGCTCAGGTCGACCCCGGTCGGGTTGTGGCAGCAGGCATGCAGCAGCACGATATCGCCGGCCGGCATCGCTTTGAGCGCGGACAGCATGCGGTCGAAGTCAACGCCGCGGGTCTTGGCGTCGTAATAGGGATAGGTATTGACCTTGAAACCGGCGCTTTCAAACACCGCGCGGTGGTTTTCCCAGCTCGGGTCGCTGATCCATAGCCCGGCATTGGGTGCGGTGCGGTGCAGGAAATCGGCGCCCACCCTGAGACCGCCGGTGCCGCCCAGCGACTGAACGGTGATGATGCGGCCCTCCTTCAGCGCCGGGCTGTCGGCGCCGAACACCAGGCCCTGCACCGCTTTGTCATAGGCGGCGAGGCCGTCGATCGGCAGGTAATTGCGCGCCACCGGCTGCTCCACCAGCGTGCGCTCGGCGCGGCGCACGCACTCCAGCAGCGGCACCTTGCCGTCGTCCCCGGTATATACGCCTACGCCCAAATTGACCTTTCTCGGGTTTTTGTCGGCGTTGTAGGCTTCGGTCAGGCCCAGGATAGGGTCGCGCGGCGCCATTTGCACGCCGGCGAGCAGAGAGGGGGAGTGAGGGGCGTTCATCGTGCTAGACTTTCGCGTTTTGTTGAAGCTCCAATTGTACCCCTTGATCGTCACTTTTCCCAACAGTCCGTTCCGCTTGCACCAGCAGTTCGAGCCTGCCGGCGACCAGCCCGAGGCCATCGCCAAGCTGGTCGAAGGCGTGGAAAACGGGCTCGCCTACCAGACCCTGCTCGGCGTGACCGGTTCGGGCAAGACCTACACCATGGCCAACGTGATCGCGCGCCAGGGACGGCCGGCGCTGATCATCGCGCCGAACAAGACGCTGGCGGCGCAGCTGTATTCCGAGATGCGCGAGTTCTTCCCCGACAATGCGGTCGAGTATTTCGTCTCCTACTACGATTACTACCAGCCCGAGGCCTACGTGCCCTCGCGCGACCTGTTCATCGAGAAGGATTCGAGCATCAACGAGCACATCGAGCAGATGCGCCTGTCGGCGACCAAGTCGCTGCTCGAGCGCAAGGACACCATCATCGTCGCCACCGTGTCGTGCATCTACGGCATCGGCGACCCGGTCGATTATCACGGCATGATCCTGCACTTGCGCGAGCGCGAGAAACTGTCGCAGCGCGACATCATCGCGCGCCTGACGGCGATGCAGTACCAGAGGAACGAGTTCGAATTCGCGCGCGGCACGTTCCGCGTGCGCGGCGACGTGCTCGACGTGTTTCCGGCGGAACACTCCGAGACCGCGATCCGCATCAGCCTCAATGACGATGAGGTCGAGACCCTGTCGGTGTTCGATCCGCTCACCGGGCGCGTGCACCAGCGCGTGCCGCGCTTCACCGTCTATCCTTCCAGCCATTACGTCACGCCGCGCGAGACCACGCTGCGCGCGATCGAGGCGATCAAGCTCGAGCTGCGCGAGCGCATCGACTTTTTCGTCGCGGCGAACAAGCTGGTCGAGGCGCAGCGCATCGAGCAGCGCACCCGCTTCGATCTGGAAATGCTCAACGAAATGGGTTTCTGCAAGGGCATCGAGAACTATTCGCGCCACCTGTCCGGGCGCAAGGCGGGCGAGCCGCCGCCGACGCTGATCGACTACCTGCCGCGCGACGCCCTGATGATCATCGACGAGAGCCACGTTACCATCGGCCAGATCGGCGGCATGTACAAGGGCGACCGTTCGCGCAAGGAGAACCTGGTCGATTACGGCTTTCGCCTGCCCTCGGCGCTGGACAACCGGCCGCTGCGCTTCGACGAGTTCGAGGCGATGATGAAACAGACGTTTTTCTGCTCGGCGACGCCGGCCGAATACGAGCGCACGCATTCGGGCCAGGTGGTGGAGCAGCTGGTGCGCCCGACCGGCCTGGTCGATCCGATGCTCGAAGTGCGCCCTGCCACGACCCAGGTGGACGACCTTTTGTCCGAGATCAGCCTGCGCGTGGCCGAGAAGGAGCGCGTGCTGGTGACTACGCTAACCAAGAAAATGGCCGAAGATTTGACCGAGTATCTGGCCGAGCACGGCATCAAGGTGCGCTATCTGCACTCGGAGGTGGAAACGGTGGAGCGGGTGGAGATCATCCGCGACCTGCGCCTGGGCAAGTTCGACGTGCTGGTCGGCATCAATCTGCTGCGCGAGGGCCTGGATCTGCCCGAGGTGTCGCTGGTGGCGATCCTCGACGCCGACAAGGAAGGCTTCCTGCGCTCGGAGCGCTCGCTGATCCAGACCATCGGCCGCGCCGCGCGCCACATCAACGGCAGAGCCATCCTCTACGCCGACCGCATCACCGATTCGATGAAACGCGCCATCGGCGAAACCGAGCGCCGCCGCGCCAAGCAGATCGCCTACAACGAGCAGCGCGGCATCACGCCGGTGGGCATCACCAAGCGCGTCAAGGACATCATCGAAAAATTCTACGACCGCGACCAGGCGCAGTTCGACCTCAAGGCGGCGCAGGACCACGCGCGCTACGAGGCGATGAGCGAGAAACAGCTGGCGCGCGAAATGAAGCGCCTGGAAAAGCAGATGCTCGACCATGCCAGGAACCTGGAATTCGAAAAAGCCGTGCAGGCGCGCGACCAGCTCAGCGAACTGCGAAAATCCGTCTTCGGCGTGGTGACGCCGGAAGGGGATATCAGGAAGGTCGGATGAAACGGCGTATCAAATGCCATCGCATGCCAAGAGCAGCCATTGCGCGCTCGCGCGCGCCAACCGTGTTTTCCGCACGGATGAAAAGCGTATCCGCACGGAAAACACGGTTATTGATAAAACCGAGAACAGGACGGGGGTTTTATACAAGATCGCCGATTGCGCGCGGATGTGCTTTTCATCCGTGCGCAAGCGACGATCCGCGCGGACGGGTTTTTGTCCGCGCAAAAAGCTACTTGACCAAAGGAACCAGACCATGAACTTGCCGCCGCCGGCGCCGCGCAAACACAGACATACCCGAAACATCAGCTGCGAGGGCTATCAGCGCGAGGACGGATTGTGGGACATCGAGGCGCGCATCGTCGACACCAAGCCGTTTGCCTATCGCGAGCCGTTTCGCGGCCTGCGCACGCCGGGCGAAGCCGTACATGACATGGCGCTGCGGCTGACCATCGATAACGTTATGGTGGTGCGCGATATTGAGG
>DAIDTN010000047.1 GCA_027457185.1 Burkholderiales bacterium
TTGCCGGCGACGATCAGGCTGAGCACTTCGCGTTCGCGCTGCGTCAAGCTCTCCAGGTTCTGCGCCAGGGAAGCCTTTTCCGCGCGGCTGGCCGCGGCGGCCCGATCCTCCTTCAGGCAGGACTCGATCAGCCTGAGCATATCCTGGTCGTTAAACGGTTTTTCGATGAAATCGGCGGCGCCTTTCTTCAGCGCCGACACCGCCATGGGTACGTCGCCGTGGCAGGTGATAAAAATCACCGGCAGGGCCGAGGCGCGCGCCTGCAGCCGCGCGTACAGGTCCATCCCGCTCATGCCGGGCATGCGCACGTCCAGCACCAGGCAGCCGCAGAAGTCGCCGCTGAAAGCGCCGAGAAACGCCTCCCCCGACGGGTACAACTCGACCTTGAGACCGCGCGATTCCAGCAGCCACTTGAGTGAGTCGCGCATGGCCTCGTCGTCGTCGACGATATAGACCCTGGATTCTGTCATCGCGGATTCAGGGGAAGGGTGAAGCTGAACACGCTGCCGCCGCCGGGGTTGGCGACCGTCCACAGGCGGCCGTGGTGAAATTCTACGATCGAGCGGCAGATGTTCAGACCCATGCCCATGCCTTCTGGTTTGGTGGTGTAAAACGGGGCGAACAGCCGCTCGCTTTGCCCGGCCGGCACGCCGGGGCCGCGGTCGGCCACGTTGACCTCGATGAAATCCTCGCCGTTGGCACGCGCGCTGATGGCCAGCTCGCGTTCGCTGCGGCGCGTGTCGTGCATGGCCTCGATGCCGTTCTTCACCAGATTGAGCACCACCTGCTCGATCATGATCTTGTCGGCGTAGGCGGCGGGCAGGTCGGGCGGGACGCTGACGCCGATGCGCACGCCTGCCTTGCGCGCGTCGGTCTCTGCGAAACCGATGACCTCTTCGATAACCTCGGCAATCTTGACCGCACTGCGGTTGGGCTCGCTTTTTTTGACGAAGGCGCGCACGCGACGGATGATCTTGCCGGCGCGCTCGGCTTGCGCGCTCGCTTTCTGCATCGCGGCCAGTAGTTCTTCCGGGCGATAGTCGTTCGCCTGCAGCCGGTTGACGCAACCCATATTGTAATTGGCAATCGCCGCGAGCGGCTGGTTAAGTTCGTGCGCCAGGCTGGACGCCATCTCGCCCATGGTGATCAGGCGCGAGGTTTGCTGCAGCCGCTCCAGCTGCTGGCTGTTTACTTCCTCCATGTTCATGCGGTCGGTGATGTCGGTGGCGATTTCCATGCGCACCACGCCGCCGTCCACCCACTGGATGGCGCGTTCGCGCACCTGGTACCAGTGGCCGTTGAGTCCGTTTTGCAACTCGGTATCGTGCAGTTCGAGCGGGGTCTGGTGCGGCGCGAGCTTACGTGCCGCGGCGATGAATCGCGCCGGGTCCGGGTGGCAAGCGCTGGTGACCTGCCAGCAGTTGCGTCCGACGGCGTCGTAGCCATAGATGTTCTTGAACGCTTTGTTGGCGAACAGGATTTCGTCCGCTTCCAGGTCGGCGACATAGATCGCCGCGTCCAGCCCATCGAGGACAGTCATGAAACGCTGGTGCGAGGCCTCCAGTTCGGCGCGTGCGCGCCGCTGTTCGGTGATGTCGTGGATCGAGGCCATCCATCCTGCCTGCCGGCCGCTCGCGTCCACCAGCGGTGCCTCGTACACGCGCACGTCGAAGCGTTCACCGTTCTTACGGCGGAAGATCGATTCGATGCCGCCGCGCGGCAGGCGCGGCGCCTCGCCGGCAAGCGAGCGCTGCAGGGCCTGCCCTTGCTCTGCCGCGCCCTCGGGACCCCAGTAGGGAAAAGGCGCGACGGCGCCGATCAGTTCTTCCTGCGTGTAGCCGACCATGTTGCAGAATGCGGCGTTGACGTAGGTGATGCGCCCATGCATGTCGATCGCGCGCATGCCGGTGGGCATGGATTCCTCCATTGCTTTGCGGAAATTCGATTCCGCGCGCAACGCATCCTCGGCGCGGATGCGCCGCGCAAGATTGCTGCGCAGCGACCACAGGCTCCATACCACCAGCAGCGACAGTCCGACGATCAGGAGGATGGGCAGGATTTTTGCGATGCCGGTGTCAACGCGATACGCCGCTACGTTCATCCGTATGCCGTTGCCGGGGGGAACGATGTTCAGGCCGTAGTGCAGCACCTCGTCGCGCGCACGGGTCGGGGAGTTCTCCGCCAGCATCTGGTTGTCGGCGCCGGTGAAGCTCAGATGGTATTTTTCCGAGAACCATTCAGGCACCAGATGGCGCACCAGGCCTGACACCGGGTAGGTCGCCACCATGGCGCCGAGAAAATCTGGTCCGCGGCCGATAGGCGCGAACAACTCGAAGGTAGGGCCGGTATTCTTGCTGACATACGCATCGCTATACATCGGCCGGCCGGAATTACGCGCGGCGATGAAACCCTGAATCTGCTCCCGGTGCGCGAGTGGACCGGCTGTGCTGCGCCCGCCGGCCTCGGGCGGCTGGGCGTCGCGGATGGACTCGTTCGCGTCGACCCAGGCGATGCCGGACAGGTGCGGATTGGTTGCGAGGTACTGCGCGGAGCGCGCCCGGAATCTCGCGCCGTCGATATGGCCGTCGGCCGCTTCGTGCGCGAGGCCCCGCAGAAAATCCTCGTCGCCTTGCATGTTCACGCGCAGCGATTGCTCAGTCCATTCCGCGTCGCGCGCCAGCGCTGCCGTCTGTTGGTCGACATCGCGCTTCTGCAGCAACCACACTAGCGCGATCATGGCCAGGATGAAGGCGCCCACTGCAACATTGGGCATCATCCACTGCCAGCCCCGGCTGGATTGAGTGGTCGGGCGTTCGACAGTGCTGGGCGGCATGGAGGTGTGGACGCGTGGGTGCAAACAGCGGATCCAGTACGGTCAATGCTAGCATGAAGCGGCCGGCCGCTATAGGCGCATCATGCCACTGCTGTAGGCTATGGCGATTGGGGTTTTCCCGTCCAGGAGCCCGGCGCAAACGCGTGCCAACGCGCCACGCTAGGGTTTGCCCCAATATCGGCCGGTCGCCGCGCTATCTACACTCGTCTCCGGAAGCTGCGCATAGGTAAGTGTGTAAGTGCAAGTATGCAAAGCTTCTGCTCAATTGTTCTCTTCCTTGCGCCGGGGCTCGTTCCCCGGCCTTTTTTTGGTCCTGGCATCCTCTCGCGGCCATACCCGCGCCGGCGCCGCAGTGCGGTGCGCGCTCCCTGTATAATATCTCGGCTGGAATCTGCGATTCGATATCAAAGCGGCTTGCGTGCAGCACATCCGTGCGGTTTTTCGCGCACCATTCGACCGCTCGCAGGGACAATCGCCGCCGCAGCTTAGAAGGAGTTGCCATGTCAGCCGTTCCCGAATTTTCCGCTGCCAACGATCCCGATTCCCTGGAAACGCAGGAATGGCTGGATGCGCTCGAAGCGGTATTGGAGCGAGAGGGGGCCGAGCGCGCCCACTACCTGCTGGAAAAGCTGATCGACAAGGCGCGCCGCTCCGGCGCCTATCTGCCGTATAAGGCGCAGACGGCCTATCTCAACACCATCCCGCCGCACATGGAGGAGCGCTCCCCCGGTGACGCCGCGCTGGAAGACCGCATTCGCGCCTATTGCCGCTGGAACGCGATGATCATGGTGGCCAAGGCGAACAAGGCCGAAGGCGAGCTCGGCGGCCATATCGCCAGCTTCGCCTCGGTGGGCACGCTGTTCGGCATCGGACAAAACCATTTCTGGCATGCGCCCAGCGCCGGGCACGGCGGCGATCTGGTCTACTTCCAGGGCCATTCCGCCCCGGGCGTCTACGCGCGCGCCTTGCTCGAAGGGCGGCTTACCCAAGAACAATTGGTCAACTTCCGCCGCGATGTCGACGGCAAAGGCGTCACCTCCTATCCGCATCCCTGGCTCATGCCGGACTTCTGGCAGTTCCCTACGGTATCGATGGGCCTGGGCCCGATCCAGGCGATCTACCAGGCGCGCTACCTCAAGTATCTGCATGCGCGCGGCCTGGCCAACACCGAGAATCGCAAGGTGTGGGCGTTCCTCGGCGACGGCGAGACCGACGAGCCCGAATCGCTGGGGGCCATTTCCATGGCGGCGCGCGAAAAACTCGACAACCTGGTGTTCGTCATCAACTGCAACCTGCAGCGCCTCGACGGCCCGGTGCGCGGCAACGGCAAGATCATCCAGGAGCTCGAGGGCGACTTTCGTGGCGCCGACTGGAACGTGATCAAGCTGATCTGGGGCTCTTACTGGGATCCGCTGCTGGCGCACGACAAGGAAGGCATCCTGCTGCGCGTGATGGAAGAAACGGTGGACGGCGAGTACCAGAACTTCAAGGCCAACGACGGCGCGTTCGTGCGCAAGTACTTCTTCGGCAAGCATCCGAAGCTGCTCGAGCTGGTGTCGAAAATGAGCGATGCCGACATCTGGCGCCTGAACCGCGGCGGCCACGATCCGCACAAGATCTATGCTGCCTATGCCGCGGCGATGAAGCACAAGGGCCAGCCGACGGTGATTCTCGCCAAGACGGTCAAAGGTTTCGGCATGGGCAAGATCGGCGAAGGCAAGATGGCCACCCACCAGCAGAAGAAAATGGACGTCGACTCCATCCGCCAGTTCCGCGACCGCTTCAACATCCCGATCCCGGACGACAAGCTGGAGGAATTGCCGTTCTACGTTCCGCCGGCCGATTCGCCGGAAATGAAATACCTGCACGAGCGCCGCCGGGCCCTGGGCGGCTTCCTGCCCAGCCGCCGGCGCAAGGCCGACAGCGTGCCCGAAGTACCGCCGCTGTCGGCGCTGGATGCGGTGCTTAAGCCGACGGAGCGCGAGATCTCCACCACCATGGCGTTCGTGCGCATTCTGACCGCGCTGCTGCGCGACAAGAACCTGGGCAAGCACATCGTGCCGATCGTGCCCGACGAGGCGCGCACCTTCGGCATGGAGGGTATGTTCCGCCAGCTCGGCATCTATTCCTCCGAAGGCCAGAAATACGTGCCGGTCGACCGCGAGCAGGTGACTTACTACCGCGAGGACAAGGCCGGCCAGATACTGGAGGAGGGCATCAACGAGGCCGGTGCGTTCTGCTCCTGGATCGCCGCCGCCACCTCCTACAGCACCACCAACGTGGTCAGCGTGCCGTTCTACATTTTCTATTCGATGTTCGGGCTGCAGCGCGTCGGCGACCTCGCCTGGGCCGCGGGTGACCAGCGCTGCCGCGGCTTCCTCCTCGGCGGCACGGCCGGGCGCACCACCTTGAACGGCGAAGGCCTGCAGCACGAGGACGGGCATTCGCACGTCCTGTCCTCGGTGATCCCGAACTGCGTCTCCTACGATCCGACCTTCGGCTACGAACTCGCGCTGATCATCCATGACGGCCTGAGGCGCATGGTGAGCAACCAGGAAGACGTGTACTACTACATCACCGTGATGAACGAGAACTACGCGCACCCGGGTCTGCCGGAAGGGGCCGGGGAAGGCATCATCAAGGGCATGTATCTGTTCAAGCCCGCGGCCAAGCCGAAGGCCAGGAGCGGCGCGGACAAGCCGCTCAGGGTGCAGTTGCTCGGTTCGGGCACCATCCTGCGCGAAGTCATTGCCGCGGGCGAGCTGCTGGAGCAGGACTGGGACGTGAGCGCGGATATCTGGAGTTGTCCCAGTTTCACCGAGTTGCGCCGCGACGGCCTCGCCTGCGAGCGCTGGAACTTGCTGCATCCGGCCGAAGCGCCGCGCGCGTCCTGGGTGGAGAAATGCCTGGCGGACCACGCCGGGCCCGTGGTGGCTTCCACCGATTACATCAAGACCTTCGCCGAACAGATCCGCCCCTTCATTCCCAGGGGCCGGCACTATCGCGTACTCGGCACCGACGGCTTCGGCCGCTCGGACACGCGCGAGAAACTGCGTGAATTCTTCGAAGTCGACCGCCACTGGATTGCGCTGGCCGCGCTGAAGGCGCTCGCGGATCAGGGCGAGATCAAGGCGGCGGTGGTGGCCGCGGCGATCAAGAAATACGGCATCGATCCGAACAAGCCCAATCCGGTAAGCGTATAAGAGGGAATGCCCATGTCCAGCATCACGGAAGTCAAGGTTCCCGACATCGGCGACTTCAAGGAGGTCGATGTCATCGAGATCCTGGTCAAGCCGGGCGATACGGTGGCCAAGGAGGCTTCGCTGATCACGGTCGAATCGGACAAGGCGACCATGGAAATTCCTTCGCCCGCAGCCGGTGTGGTGAAAGAACTCAAGGTCAAGCTGGGGGATAAGGTGGCCGAAGGCAGCATGATCCTGCTGCTGGAGGCGAGTGTAGACGCAGCCCCCGCGCCGCAAGCGGCCAAGCCCGCGGAGATTCCGGCGACACCCGCCCCGGCGCCGCCTGCCGCGGCCAGCGCGCCCGCGGCTGAGCCGGCGGCGGTGCCGATCCACCGGCCCGCGCCGGTGCCGCTGGCACCCGTCGCCGAAGCGCCCGCGTTTATGCCGCATGCCAGTCCTTCGGTGCGCAAATTCGCGCGCGAACTCGGCGCCGATCTGGCCAAGGTGCGCGGGTCCGGTTCCAAGGGCCGCATCACCCAGGAAGACGTGCAGGCTTTCGTCAAGCGCATGCTGAGCGCGGCGCCGGCAACGGCGCTGGCCGCGGCCGCGCCGGCGGGCGGCGTCCCCTTCAATTTGCCGGAATGGCCGCAGGTGGATTTCGCCAAGTTCGGCCCGGTCGAACTAAAAGCCCTGTCGCGCATCAAGAGGCTTTCCGGCGCCAATCTGCACCGCAACTGGATTTCGATTCCGCATGTGACCCAGTTCGACGAGGCCGATATCACCGAGCTCGAGGCTTTCCGCAAGGAAAGCGGCGCGGCCAGCGAAAAGCAGGGTTTCAAGCTCACCCTGCTCGCCTTCCTGATCAAGGCCTGCGTCACCGCCTTGCGCCAGTATCCGGAGTTCAATGCCTCGCTTGACCGCGGCGGCGAGAACCTGGTGCTGAAGAAATATTTTCACATCGGCGTGGCAGTCGACACCCCCGACGGCCTGGTGGTGCCGGTGATACGCGATGCCGATCGCAAGGGCGTGTACGATCTGGCGCGCGAACTGGCCGAAGTATCCAAGCTTGCCCGGGACAAAAAGCTCAAGCCGGGCGACATGCAGGGCGGGACCTTCAGCATTTCCAGCCTCGGCGGCATCGGCGGCACGGCGTTTACACCGATCATCAACGCGCCCGAAGTCGCCATCCTCGGCGTGTCCAGATCGGCGATGCGCCCGGTCTGGGTCGGCGCAAAAGGCGAGGCCTGCCAGTTCGTGCCGCGGCTGATGCTGCCGCTGTCGCTAGCCTACGATCACCGCGTCATCGACGGCGCCGCCGCCGCGCGCTTCACTTCCTATCTCGCGTCGGTGCTGTCGGACATCCGCCGCTCCTTGCTCTAGGCCGCATCCCAGCAGGCGCACACCATCAATCTGAAGCGGGGAATTGCATGAACGACACGGTCGAGATCAAAGTCCCGGACATCGGCGACTTCAAGGATATCGAGGTCATCGAGGTGCTGGTCAAGCCGGGTGACGCAGTGGCGAAAGAGACTTCGCTCATCACCGTGGAATCGGACAAGGAGACGATGGAAATCCCTTCGCCTGCGGCCGGTGTGGTGAAGGAATTGAAACTCAAAGTCGGCGACAAGGTGTCCGAGGGCACGCTGATCATGCTGCTGGAGGCCGCTGAACCCGCGGCCGCTGCGGCGGTTCCACGTGCGGCGCCGGCCGCCGCTGTCGCCAGCCCGGCATTGGCCAGGGACGGCGCCGCCGCCGCGGGAATGTCTTCGAACGCAATCCCGGCGGCGGCGCCAGCGGCGCGGTCCGGCGCCGATCTGCACGCCGAGGTGGTGGTGCTGGGCGCGGGCCCGGGTGGCTATACCGCGGCCTTTCGCGCGGCCGATCTGGGCAAAAAAGTCGTGCTGATCGAGCGCCACGCGACGCTGGGCGGGGTCTGCCTCAACGTCGGCTGCATTCCGTCCAAAGCGCTGCTGCATGCGGCCATGGTGGTGACGGAGGCCGAGGAGATGTCGCACTCGGGCATAGCATTCGGCAAGCCGAAGATCGACATCGACAAGCTGCGCGGCTGGAAGGACGCGGTGGTCGGACGCCTGACCAAGGGCCTGGCATCCCTGGCGAAGCAGCGCAAGGTGACGACGCTGCAAGGCGTCGGCAAATTCGAATCGCCCAATCTGATCGCGGTCGAAACGGCAGAGGGTGTAAAGCGCGTCTCCTTCGACGCCTGCATCATCGCCGCGGGCTCGCGCGTGGCCAGGATTCCGGGGTTCCCCTACGACGACGCGCGCCTGATGGATTCGACCGGAGCGCTCGCGCTCGCCGACATTCCGCGGCGCCTGCTGGTGATCGGCGGCGGCATCATCGGCCTGGAAATGGCCTGCGTCTACGACGCGCTCGGCGCCAAGGTCACGGTGGTGGAACTGGCCGACGGACTCATACCGGGCGCCGATCGCGACCTCATCCGACCGCTCGCCAAGCGCATCGAGAAACGCTATGAGGCGATCTACCTCAATACCAAGGTGGCGAAACTCGAGCCCAGGCCGGAAGGACTGCTCGCGACGTTCGAGGGCGAAGTGAAGCCGCAGCAGCAGATGTTCAACCGTGTGCTGATGGCGGTCGGGCGCCGCCCCAACGGCGCCGACATCGGCGCCGAGCGCGCCGTCGTCGCGGTCGACGCGCGCGGTTTTATCGCAGTCGACAAACAACAGCGCAGCAACGTGCCGCACATCTTCGCCATCGGCGATGTCTGCGGCGAGCCCATGCTCGCGCACAAGGCCACGCACGAAGCCAAGGTGGCGGCCGAGACCATCGCCGGACACAAGGTCGCCTTCGACGCCATGACCATCCCTTCGGTCGCCTATACCGACCCCGAAGTCGCATGGATGGGGCTGACGGAGACCGAGGCGAAGAAACAAGGCATCGCCTACGACAAGGCGAGCTTCCCCTGGGCCGCGAGCGGCAGGGCGCTGTCGATCGGCCGCGACGAGGGCCTGACCAAGCTGCTCTACGACAAGGCGAGCAAACGCATCCTCGGCGCCGGCATCGTCGGCGTCAACGCGGGGGAACTGATCGCCGAGCTGGTGCTGGCGCTGGAGATGGGCGCCGACATGGAAGACATCGGCCTCACCATCCATCCGCACCCGACGCTGTCGGAAACGCCGTTCTTCGCCGCCGAGATGGCGCTGGGCAGCATCACCGATATGTATCTGCCGAAGAAACCTTAACCGGAAACCGGACAGTGCAATGACCCAGGATGAACTGAAGCAGGCAGTCGCGCGCGAGGCGATCAAATACGTGGTCGAGGACGCCGGCAGCGGCGTCGGCACCGGTTCGACCGCGAATTGTTTCATCGACGAACTGGCGAAAATCAAGAACCGGATCGACGGCGCGGTGGCGAGTTCGCAGGCGAGCGCGGACCGGCTGAAATCGCACGGCATCCGCGTGGTCGATCTAAACAGCGTGAACGAACTGCCGGTGTACGTCGATGGCGCCGATGAAATCACCGAGCACCTCGCCATGATCAAGGGCGGCGGCGGCGCGCTCACACGCGAAAAAATCGTCGCCGCAGTGGCGCAAAAATTCGTCTGCATCGCCGACGCATCGAAACTGGTCGGGGTGCTGGGAAAGTTTCCGCTGCCGGTCGAGGTAATCCCGATGGCGCGCTCCCATGTCGGGCGCGAGCTGGTCAGGCTCGGCGGACAGCCCGAATTGCGCCAGGGCTTCACCACCGACAACGGCAATCTGATTCTCGATGTCTACGGCCTCAGCATCCTCGACCCGCTCAAGCTGGAGACCGAAATCAACAATATCACTGGCGTGGTCACCAACGGCCTGTTCGCCCACCGCGGCGCCGACGTGCTGCTGCTGGGCACGGCGGCCTGGGTCAAGACGATGGTGAGAAAATAGCATTGCCGCGCGCGGTAACCGATCCGTCACAATTGGATGGTAAACTGCCGGTCTGACAGGGGTCGCGGAAATGCCTGAACATATCTCGAAGCAATTCGACGCCGAGCTGGAAGCGGTGCGCTCACGCGTGCTGCAGATGGGCGGCCTGGTGGAACAGCAGATCGTCAAAGCGGTAGACGCGCTCGCCAGCGGCGATATTGCGGTGCTCGACGGCGTCATCGAAGACGATCACCGCGTCAATGCCATGGAAGTCGGACTGGACGAGAGCTGCAGCCAGATCATCGCGCGGCGCCAGCCCGCCGCCGGCGATCTGCGCCTGGTGATGGCGATCATCAAGACCATCACCGACCTCGAGCGCGTCGGCGACGAGGCGGAGAAAATCGCGCGCATGGCCAAGCTGATGCACGGAGCCGGGCAGGTACAGTTGCCGCGGCTGGAACTGAAGCACGTCTCTAGCCTCGCACTGGCGATGCTGCGCCAGGCGCTCGACGCGTTTGCGCGGCTCGATGTCGCCGCTGCGTTGCAGGTGGTAAAGCAGGATCGCGGCGTGGACGACGAGTTCCGCTCGATCCTGCGCCAGCTCATCACCTTCATGATGGAAGACCCGCGCACCATCACCCGCTGCCTGGAGATCCTGTTCGTCGCCAAAGCCATCGAGCGCATCGGCGACCATGCCAAGAACATGGCCGAGTACGTGGTCTACATGGTCGAAGGTCGCGACGTGCGCCACATGCGGGACGAGGCGCACATCGACGGGCTGTAACCGGCGCCGGACGCCCGGCTGGATCCGGGCCCCTGAATTCTACTTCTGCGGCGGCACGTATCCGGCCGCCGCATCGGCACCGCCGCCGAAGAAATGTTTCTCCAGCTGTTCGGCCAGATATTTCCTTGCTGCGCTGTCGGCCAGGTTGAGGCGGTTCTCGTTGATCAGCATGGTCTGGTGCTTGATCCACTGCTGCCACGCCTCCTTGGATACGTTTTCCCACAGGCGCTTGCCCAAATCGCCCGGGTAGGGCGGGAAATCCAGGCCCTCGGCCTCGCGGCCGAGCTTGATGCATTTCACCATTCTTGCCATTGCCACAACTCCTGTCGATGCGTGGTGCTATTTTAGCCCATTCAGACTGCGCGAATCCTTACGATATGAGGGGATAGATCCCCTCATGCTCCCCTATGTTGGATCGTTGCGAAAATCCTTTCGCAACGTGTTTTTTAACCGGGTCAGCGCGTGAGCTCGCCGCTTTGGTAATCCCTGATCGCCTGTTCAATTTCCTCGCGCGTGTTCATCACGAACGGACCGTGCTGGACCACCGGTTCGCCCAGCGGCTTGCCCGCGAGCAGCAGGAACCTTGCGCCTTCTGCGCCGGCGCGAACTTCGACCAGGTCTCCCGCGGCCAGCACACCCGCGCTGTGCGTGGCCAGGCTGCGCGCCTCGGCCGTGGCGCCGACCGTTGCGCTGCCTTCGAACACATAGATGAAGGCGTTGTGGCTGCCCGCCACCGGCTGCTTGAACGCGGCGCCCGCAGGAAGTTCCACGTCCAGATACAGCGGCTCGGTGGCGAGGCCCTGGATCGGTCCCGCCACGCTCTGCCCGTCCGTCTCCAGCGTGCCGGCAATGACCTTGGCGCGGCCGCCGCCGCGCAGCGTGACGACCGGAATTTCGGCGGGATCGATGTCGCGGTAGCTCGCCGGTTTCATTTTCTCGCGCGCCGGCAGATTGATCCACAGCTGGAAGCCGCGCATGCGCCCGTGCTCCTGCTGCGGCATCTCCGAGTGGATGATGCCACGGCCCGCGCTCATCCATTGCACCGCGCCGCTCTTCAGGTCGCCGCGGTTGCCCAGATGGTCTTCGTGCAGCATGTGGCCGTCGAGCAGGTAGGTGACGGTTTCGAAGCCGCGGTGCGGATGCGCCGGAAAGCCGGCGATATAGTCGTTCGCGTCGAACGACGAAAACTCGTCCAGCATCAGAAACGGATCGAGGCGCGCATACGGCGATTGCCCCAGGCTGCGCCGCAGCTTGACGCCGGCGCCGTCGGAGGTCGCGGCTGCTTCGATGATGCGCTGCAGTTCGCGCGTGGTCTTGCCGCTGTTCATGGTAATTTCCTTTCAAGTCTAAAACGAGACGAGGGTAGATCTGCCCTCGTGCTCTCCTAAGCCGGTCGTAGCAGGAAAAGCTTTGCTACGGATTCCTAGACCAAATTGGCCGGGACGGATCGGTGATCCATTCGCTCCACGATCCGGCATAGAGTCTGCCGCCGGTCAGTCCGGCGATTTCCAGCGCGAGCAGGTTGTGGCAGGCGGTGACCCCGGAGCCGCACAAATGGATGACCTCGCCCGGGGGAGCGCCGCGCAGCAGCGATTCGTACTGCGCGCGCAGCTCTTCGGCTTTGAGAAAATTTCCGCGCATATCGAGATTATCCTCGAATGGTGAATTCAGGCTCCCCGGAATATGCCCCGCCACCTTGTCGAAGGGCTCGATCAGGCCGAGGAAACGCTCTTCCGGCCGGGCGTCGATGATCATGCGCTCGCGCCGCAGAGCTTCCAGCACCGCATTAGTGCCCAGCCACATTCCATCGTCGGGCGCGGCATGAAACTGGCTTGGCCGCGTGACGGGAATTTCGACGCTAAGCGCGCGGCCTTGTTTCTGCCAGGCCGGAAATCCGCCGTCGAGCAGCGCCACCGCATCGTGGCCCAGCCAGCGCAGCAGCCACCACAGGCGCGCCGCCATGGAGCCGAAGCTGTCATCGTAGACCACGACCTGTTTGCTCCGGTCCACGCCCCAGAGGCCCAGTTTGCGCGCGAGCAAGCCGGGATCGGGCAGGGGGTGGCGTCCGCTGGTCGGCGTGATCGCTCCGGACAAATCCTCGTTCAGATGCGCATAGTGTGCGCCGGGGAGGTGGGCCTTTGCATAAGCCTGGCGCCCGGATTGCGGGCGCGTCAGCGCAAAGCGGCAGTCGAATATGACCCACTGCGGGTCGTGCAGATGTTGTGCCAACTGGTCCGCGCTGGCTAGGGTGGTGAATATCATGATCGGGCTGCCACGGGGCGCATTTTGCGGCAGAACGGGGCGCTTGCGCTAGCGTTTCGCTGGACCCAGAATAGAACTCGCATTGCCTGCGGCGCGAACGCGCCTCGCCCGCAGTTTCATATCTTTCACATGAGGAGAGAATTTATGCGAGCGATCATAGTCCTTGCCGCCGCCGCCGCGCTTGCCGGCTGCGGCGTCGAGACGGCAACCACCGCCGCAACGGTGGCCGCTGCGAAGCAGAAGGAAATCGAGCAGGGCAAGAAAACCATGGACCAGGTGCAGCAGAACCTCGGCAAGGCGATGGACCAGACGCAGAAGAGCGCACAGCAGGCTGACGACGCTGCAAAATAAGCGCGGCGCGTCCACCGGATGCAGCGGACGGCTGCCTACCACCTGCTCGCAGCCGCGGAAATTTTGGGGTAGTGCAAACCAGTGGTCGGGGCTGCTGCTAAGATTGCCCGATCGCATAGCGTAAGGACGCCGGCATGAGTTTCCCCACCCAAATACTTCCCGCTCACCACCGGCATTGCGACGATCTATTCGTCGCCGCCGAAGAGGCTGCCGGGCGCGGCGACTGGACCGCGGCCACATCCGCCTTCGAGCACTTTCAAACTCAGATGAAGGCGCATTTCGCGGCCGAGGAGGACTTGTTGTTCCCGGCGTTCGAGGCGGCCGCCGGCTCCGGTTCCGGCCCGACCCGGGTAATGCGCCTGGAGCACGAGCAGATGCGCCCATTGCTGGCGCAGCTCGAGGCCGCCTGCGCCGCGCGCGATGGAGAAGACTACGCCGGCATCGCCGAGACCCTGCTGATCCTCATGCAGCAACACAACATGAAGGAAGAGAACATCCTCTATCCGATGTGCGACCAGGCGCTGGGGCCGGAGGCGGAGCGCATTGCCGCACGAATGAGTGCGTTGCTGGAACAGAGGCGTGCCTGAGCCGCAAATGATCGACGGCCGCGACATGGAGCCGCCGGAGCCGCTGGAACTGGCGCTGGCCGCGCTCGCAACTCTGGCTCCGGGTGCGGAACTGATCATGCTGTTGCGCTGCGAACCCCTGCCGCTGTATTCGATCCTCGATCGTAACGGTTACCGCTACCGCTCCGAGCGCCGCGCCGACGGCAGCAACGAGATTCACATTCAAAAAGGCTAAGCCGCGAGCAGGATGCAGCCCACCCTGTCGTTCGAGCAGGCGCCGCCGATATCGGTGCCTTACCGGTTTTTTCTCACCGCGCCGCTGTTTGGCGCAGTGGCCGGATTGGTCCTGGCATGGTTCGGACCGGCGGCGTTAGCGTCGCGCTGGTCCCCCGGTGCCCTCGCCATGACCCATCTGATCGTGGTCGACTTCATGCTGCAGGTGATGTGCGGTTCGCTGCTGCAATTCGTGGCGGTGGTGGCCGGAGCCAACATCTGGCGGCCGCGTCTGGTCGCCGCAGTGGTGCACCCGCTGATCACCGCCGGCGCGGTATTCCTCGCGACTGCTTTCCTGCTGGGGCAGCAGGTCCTGTTCCTGCTGGCGGCACTGGTGTTCGCCACGGCGCTGGGCCTGTTCCTGACGGTCATGGCGGTCGCGCTTGTGCGCACGCCGGCGCGCAGCGCGTCGATCCGGGTGTTGCGCCTGGCGGTGTTCGGTTTGTTGCTGACGGTCGTGCTCGGCGTGACCCTGGCCAGCACGCTCGGACTGCACCGGAGCCTGCAATCGATCTGGTCCCTGCCTACGCTGATCAATGTCCATGTCGCCTGGGGGCTGGGCGGCTGGGCCTTGATGCTGGTGATCGGTGTTTCCTTTCTGGTGGTGCCCATGTTTCAGCTCACGCCGGCCTATCCGCTCTGGCTGACGCGCCTGGTTCCAGCCGGTTTATTCCTCGCGCTGTGCCTGTGGTCGCTGCAACTCCTGCCCGGCACGAGCGCGGCGCAATCCTGGCAATCCGGCGTGGTGCTGGCGGGCATGCTGTTGGCGGGACTCTACGCCGTCGCCACGCTCTGGCTGCAATCGAGCCGGCGGCGGCGCCAGGCCGATGTCACGTTGGTGTTCTGGCGCGGAGCCATGCTGGCGCTGCTGGCCCTGGCCGTTTCCTGGCTGCTGTTCCTGGCATTGCCGCAGTTGGGCGGGCAGGCGCGCGCGCCGCTGTGGCTGGGCGTACTCGCGCTGCCTGGCGTGTTCCTCTCGGTGATTCAGGGCATGCTGTACAAGATCATGCCCTTTCTCAATTGGCTGCACCTGCAGCGCCAGGGCGGAACGGTGAGCACGCAGCCCAACATGAAACAGATGATTCCGGAACGCGCGATGCGCGGCCAGATGCGGCTGCATTTCGCCGCTTTGGCATTGTTGCTCGCGGCAGTGATTTGGCCGGCGCTGGCGCTGCCGGCCGGTCTGGCGTTCAGCGCGTCCTGCCTCTGGCTGGAATGGAACCTGGTCGGCGCTGCGCGGCTGTACGTGCGTTTCAGGAACCGGATACGCGCCGCTGCTGCTGCACCCTTGGCGCCGATCTAGAAAACGATCACCTGCCTGATCGCCTCGCCGTTGGCCAGGCGGTCGAAGCCGAGGTTGATTTCGTCGAGTTTGATTCTGTGCGTCACCAGCTTGTCGACCGGCAGCCGGCCGGCGAAATAAAGCGCGATGTAGCGCGGCAAATCGCGCTGCGGCACGGCTGAGCCGAGGAAGCTGCCTTTGAGCGTGCGTTCCTCGACCACCAGGTTGACCGCCGGCACGTTGAACATGGCGCTGGGCGGCGGCAGGCTGACCGTCACCGTGGTGCCGCCGGGCCGGGTGATCTTGTAAGCGGTCTCCAGTGCGGCAACCGCGCTCGCCGCCTCGATCGCCACGTCCACGCCGTTGTTGGTCGCCGTCTTGACCTTCGCCACCAGTTCCGGATCGTCGGCGCGGAACGTGTGCGTGGCGCCGAGCGCGCGCGCGAATTCGAGTTTCGAATCGAGTTTGTCGATGGCGACGATCTGGCGCGCGCCCGCCGCCAGCGCGCCCAGCAGCGCCGACAGGCCGACGCCCCCCAGACCCACGATGGCCGCAGAACTGCCCAGCTTCATCTGCGCGCAATTGATCGCCGCGCCGACGCCGGTGAGCACGGCGCAGCCGAACAGCGCGGCTATGTCGAGCGGCAGTTCGGGGTCGAGTTTCACCAGCGAGCCGCGCGCGAGCACGGCGTATTCGGCGAAGCAGGATACGCCGGCCTGGTGGTTGAGCAGGCTTTTGTCCGTGCGGTGCAGACGGCGGTGTCCGCCGAGGAGCGTGCCGGCGGCGCCGGCGGCAAAACCCGGTTCGCACAGCGCCGGACGGCCCTCCCTGCAGGGCAGGCAGTGGCCGCAATTGGGCGCGAATACCAGCGCCACATGGTCGCCGCGCTCCAAACCGACGACACCGGACCCGAGTTCTTCGACGATTCCGGACGCCTCGTGGCCCAACACCATGGGCATCACCCGCGGCCGGTCACCGTTGATGACGGAAAGATCCGAATGGCACAGCCCGGCAGCGGCCATTTTCACCAGCACCTCGCCCGGGCCGGGCGGGTCCAATTCGATCGTCTCGATGCTGATCGGCTTGGTCTTTGCGTAGGGTTGCGGTATGTGCATCTGGTTGAGCACGGCGGCGCGTATTTTCATGCTTATCTCCGTGAATCAATGGTGAC
>DAIDTN010000048.1 GCA_027457185.1 Burkholderiales bacterium
CGCGCCGATGCCCCAGGACATGTCGACGTTCAGCGCATGAGCGCGCTTCAGGCGCGATAGCCTGGAATCTTGCCCTCGTCGACGCGGTCGATCTGGTTCGCGTCGAGAAACTGTTCGGCGTAGCGCTGGTAAACCTTGCGCCGGATGAACACGTCGAACAGGTCGGGATCGATGTGGCCACCTTCCTTGAACTTGCCCAGGATTTGCAGGGATTCAGTCAGCGTCTTGCCCTTCTTGTAGGGCCGGTCGCGGGCGGTGAGCGCCTCGAAGATGTCGGCGATGCCCATGACGCGCGCTTGCACCGACATCTGATCGCGCGTGAGGCCGCGCGGATAGCCCTTGCCGTCCATGCGCTCGTGATGCCCGCCGGCGTATTCGGGCACGTGCGCAAGATGCTTGGGCCAGGGCAGCGCCTCCAGCATTTTGATGGTGGCGACGATGTGGTAGTTGATGATCTCGCGTTCTTTGGCGGTGAGCGTGCCGCGCGGGATGCTGAGGTTCTCGGTCTCGTCGTCGGTGAGGAAGTGCGCGGTATTGCCCGACTGGTCCAGCCACTTGTACTCGGCGATCTTCCGGACGTGTTCCTGCGCCTCCGGCGGCATGAACTCCCCGCCGATATTGCACTTGCGCAGAAACTCGCGGTCCTGGTCGAGCTGGCGCACGCGCGATCTGTACGCCTGTTCCAGCTGGTTGCCACGTTCGCGCAGCGATAACTCGTCCAGCCCCTGCTTCTGCAGCGCAGCGCTGCTTTTCAGGAATTCAATTTCGGCATCGCGTTTGAGCACCTCGAAGCGGGTATCGATCAGGTGGATGCGATCGAAAATCGACTCGAGCTTGGGCGCCTTGTCCACCACGTGCACCGGCGTCGTGACATTGCCGCAGTCGTGCAGCAGGCCAGCAATCTTGAGTTCGTAGCGATCCTTGTCCGTCATGTCGAAATCCCTGAGCGCTCCCGACTTCGTCTCGTTCACCGCTTCGGCGAGCATCATCGTGAGCTCGGGCACCCGCTGGCAATGGCCGCCGGTGTAGGGGGATTTCTCGTCTATCGCCGTATTGATCATGGCGATGAACGACTCGAACAGGGCTTCCAGCTGGTTGATCAGCTGGCGATTGGTGAGCGCGATGGCCGCCTGCGATGCGAGCGATTCCGCCAGGCGCTGGTCCGCGTCGGAGAACGCCACCACCTCGCCGCTGGCCGGCTCGCGGGAATTGATCAGTTGCAGCACGCCGATGATCTCATTCTCGTGATTCTTCATCGGCACCGTGAGGAAGGACTTGGAGCGGTAGCCGGTCTTCTTGTCGAAGTTGCGCGTGCCGTTGAAGTCGAAACCCTCCGCGGTATAGGCGTCGGCGATGTTGACCGTCTGCCCGGTCAGCGCCGCGAACGCCGCCACCATCTGATTGTTGGGCTTGCCGTCCTTGCTGTACAGATGGATAGGATAGAACGGGATCGGCGTGCCGGTGGTGCCGCCCATCGCGATATTGAGCGACTCGGTGCGCATGATCTCGAATTTCAGGCGCTTGCTGCCGTCTTCTTCGGTCAGCAGGTACAGCGTGCCGCCGTCGGCGCGGGTAATCGCCTTGGCGGCGAGCAGGATGCTCTCAAGCAGCCGGTCGATGTTCCTTTCGGCCGACAGCGATGCGCCGATCTCGTTAAGCTGCTCCAGCCGCCGAAACAGGTCGTCCACGGTCTGCACCGCCTGACCGCTGCGCACCGCCTCCACCTTATGCCGTTCCCGTCACTGCCGAATTGACGGTTACTTGATGCAGACCGAGCGCACCGTGGGCAGGTCGGTGAGCCCCATCAGGACTTTCTCCATGCCGTCCATTTTCAGGGTGCGCATGCCTTCGTCCAGTGCGCAGGCCAGCATTTCCGCCACGCGCGCATGCTCCTGGATCAGTTTTTTCAGCGGATCGGTACCGACCAGCAGCTCGTGCAGGCCGACCCGGCCCTTGTAGCCGCCGCCGCCGCAGGCGTCGCAGCCGACCTTCTTGTACATGGTGAACTGGCCCTTGTCGTTGGCGTAGTGCTTGACCCATTCCTTGTACACGTTCTCGTAGCCTGCCTTGGGGTCCTGCTTGAAGCTCGAGGTATTGACCAGCTCGCTGCAGTATTCGGTCAGGAACGCCTTCATCTCCTCCGGAGCGGTGTTGTACGATTGTTTGCACTTGGCGCACAGGCGCTTCGCCAGCCGCTGCGCCAGAATGCCGAGCAGGGCGTCGGAAAAGTTAAACGGATCCATGCCCATGTCGAGCAGGCGGATGATCGATTCGGGCGCGCTGTTCGTGTGCAGGGTGGCGAATACCAGGTGGCCGGTAAGCGAAGCCTCGATGCCGGTCGACACGGTCTCCTTGTCGCGCATCTCACCCACCATGATGATATCCGGATCGGCGCGCAGAAACGCCTTCATTATTACGGCGAAGTCCAGCCCCGCCTTCTTGTTGATCTGCACCTGGCGCAAACCCTTTTGCGTGATCTCGACCGGGTCCTCTGCGGTCCAGATTTTCGTGTCCGGCGTATTCAGGTGCTTCAGCACCGAGTGCAGGGTGGTGGTCTTGCCCGAACCGGTCGGCCCGCAGACGAAGAACAGGCCATAGGGCTTGCTTACCACGCCTTTCAGCGTCTCCAAATTGTGCGGCGTGAGGCCGAGCTTGTCGAGCGGAATCGGCTCGCCCGCGGCAAGGATACGCATGACGATGTCCTCGACGCCGCCCTGGGTCGGAATGGTGGCGACGCGCAACTCGATATCCAGCGGGCCGAACTTCTTGAACTTGATTTTGCCGTCCTGGGGCCTGCGCTTCTCCGAGATGTCCAGGTCACACATGATTTTGACGCGGGCGACGATGGCGTTGCGGTAGGCGGCCGGCACTTCGATGTAGGGCGCAAGCGAGCCATCTTTGCGGAAGCGGATCTCGGTCTTGCCCTTTCCCGGATAGGATTCAATGTGGATGTCGGAGGCGTTCTGGTTGTAGGCGTCGATGACGATTTTGTTGACGAGCTTCACCAGCTCGTTATCGGCCGCCTGCGACAGGTCGTCGCCACCGCCCTCTCCGCCGCCCTCTTCGTCGTCTTCCAGTCCCGACAGCATTTCGCCGATGTCGCCGGTATCCGCCACCTCGGCGCCGTAGAACAGGTTGAGCGTCTCCTTGAACTCGCGCTGGGTGGTGACGCGATAGAGCAGCTTGCTCTTGGGAAACACGTTCTGCACAATGCGCGAACTCCTCACCCGCTCCGGATCGAGGCACAGCACCACCACCCCTTCCTTGCTGTCGTCGATGGGCACCCACTGGTTCTGCTCGACATACTCCCGCTTCAGGTTTCTCAGCAGTTCCGGCGGTTTGATGCGGTCGGATTTGAACGGTTCATACGGAACGCCGAAGAATTTCGACAGGGCTTGGCCGATCGCGGGCAGTTTGACCTGGAATTCCTCCACCAGCACCTGCTCGACATCCACCGCTTTCTTGCGCGCCGAGCGCGCGGCCAGATCGAATTCCGCCGGCGAAATCACCGCATCGCTCACCAGAAAATCGTATTTGGTCTTTATGATCTGGGGTTTTTGCCGCTGTCTGAAGGCGATGGCCAGGGTTTGCGCCAGCTGGGTCACGCCTTCTTCCATCAAGGCCGTAAACGGCACGCCCGCCTTGTTGTTGATGATCTGGATGACACCGATCAATTCCTCGCCGTCCATCACCGGCGCGGCCAGTACCTGCTTGGTCCGATAGCCTGTGCGCTTGTCCACTTCCTGCAGAAAGCGCAGATTGGGATTGATCGCCTTCAGCTCGGCCTCGTCGTAGCAGTCCCTGATGTTGATCATCTTTTTGGAGAACGCGACGTAACCGCCCATGGAGTGCTCGGCGATCGGCAGCTTCAGGTCCTTGAATGAATTCAACCCGGTCTTGACTTTGGACACGATCGACTGCTTGTCCTCGCCGACGACATAAATGGTGAGGCGGTCGGCGTTGAACAGGCTGCAGATGTCGGACGAAACCTCGAGCATGATTTCGTCGATGTTGGAGGTCGCATGAATCTTGTTGGTGACGTTCTGCAGGTGCTTCGAGAACATCAGCCTGGCGTTGACATCGGCCGACCCCGTGGCTGCGGCCTGTGGTGTATTCAGAACTGCACTCATAGTGACCTCGCCCTTGGAAGCGCGCAGCCGGCGGCTGCGCCTACTGCGACATATCGCACACTATACGACAAAACTCGCCGCCAGCCGCGCACGGCCGTTCCCGCGCTTACGGCAGCCGGTCTCCTCCCCACAATCCGCCTTCGAGCAGCAGCGCCCGGTAGCCCCGCTGCGCCAGAAGGAAAGCGGCGGCCGCGCTGCGCCGGCCGCTCTGGCAATAGATAATATATTCCTCGTCCATGTCCAAAGCGCCGAACGCGTTGCGGATCTCGGACAGCGGAATATTGCGCGCCCCGGGCAGGCGGTCGTACTGGTATTCAGACGGGTAACGCACATCTATCCACTGGGCTCCGTTCAACACCTTTTGCGTGGCCTGCTCCATGTTGATTGCGTGCAGCAGCGGTTCGCGCAGCAGCACATCGAAATCCTGATTGCTCAGGCGCAGCAGGCTGCCGTCCGTTTTCATGGTGACGGTGGCATTGCGCTTCGCCTGCGATACCAGAGCTTCTTCGCCGAAGGTGTCGCCGCTCTTGAGCTCGGCCAGGGTCATGCTCACCCCGCCGATCATGCGCTCGACCTGGCACCTACCCGACTCCACCAGGTAATAGTAATCGCCCTCCGCGCCTTCGCGAACGATCACCTCGCCCGCGCTTGCCGCGAGGCGCTCAAACCGCCGCAGCAGCTCGTTGATGTGCGCCGGGGGCAGATGGGAAAAGGCGCCGAAACGCAGGTTATCGATGCCGAACAGGCGCGACATGTTGCCCCAATCGGGGGCGCTCGCAGGACGTCCGGCGGGCTGGTTTACCCGGTTCGGCTCCTGCATGACCGCCTGGTCCCAGGTGAGCATGATGTCGAGCAGGTCGTCGTCGATGCGGATCATTTGCACCTCGGTCACCGCTTTGGCCGAAGTGATTTCGCGCCGTTTGCCTACCGGATAGCGCGCCTCGGCAGAGCCGCCGACGATCACCTCCGAACTGCCCTGCCCGTAGGCGAGCGCAAGTTCCCCGCGCACCACGTAGACCGACTGGCCGGCAATCGGGCGCAGGTGAAACGGGTCCGCGGTGCGGCGCACGGACTCGATGCAGCACAGCTGCGCAAGTTCCTTCAGCCGCGCGTGCGCAAGCGACGAGAGGGGCTCGAGAATTCTTAACGCTTCTACGCTGACTTTGGTCACGGCCATACGCGTATCCATAAAAACTGATGTTCCTGTTGCCGTTAGAATTCGAATACCTGGTTGTTCTGCAGCATGCGCGGCTTGTACTGTCCGGCGCAGTCTTCGACCTCCTGCATGGTCAGCTCGATCTCTCCAGGCTTCAGGTGGGTGATGAATATCTCCGCGCTGCGCTCGAGTTTGGGCAATTCCTCGGCCAGAAGGCTCGGGCAAAAGTGCTTGGCTGCCACGGCGAGTTCCCGTTCGCGGTTGCAGAAGGCCGTTTCGATGATGAGATAGCGCAGGTTGGTAATTTTGTTGACGACCTTCCACAACGGATCATGCGTGGTGGTGTCCCCCGTAAACACCAGGCTCGCCTGGCCGGAATCGACCTGAAAACCTACCGCAGGCACCACATGATTGGCCGGCAGCGAAGTGATCTTGCGCCCTTTGAGTTCCACCGTTTCGCCGAGCTGCATCGGCTCGTAGCGCATGAACGGCTTGCTCGGCGTCGGGACCTGCGTGAAATCCGGCCAGATGCTCCAGTTGAAGATGTGGTTGCGGATGATCTCCAGCGTCGGTTCGGTCGCATGCACGATCAGCGGCTTGTTGCGCATGCCGCCGACGGTATCGACCAGGAACGGGATAGAGCAGACGTGATCCAGATGCGAATGCGTAACGAATATGTGATCGATCAGCATCAGCTCCGCGAGCGACACATCGCCCACCCCGGTTCCGGCATCGATCAGAATGTCGTTGTCGACCAGCAGCGAGGTGGTGCGCAGATGCCGCCCGCCGATTCCACCGCTGCACCCGAGTACTCTCAGCTTCATCGCCCGCGCCTATTTGGTCTTGAACGCCGTCACGCCGTCCCAGTGAGGACCGGGCGGATCGATGCGGCACTGCCCGATGCGTTCGAGGTAGATCTGGTAGAGCCTGCAATCCGGCGACATGCGCTGCGCGTTGACCAGGTCCGCCTCCGCTTCGTCCCAGTTTTGCGCGCGATAGGCCCTGAGCGCCTTGTGCCAGAGTCTGAGCTCGTCCATGACCTTGCTGTCGACCTGGCCCTCTATGCCAATCGGCTCGAAAATATCCACCGGCTCGTCCTTGCCTTTGACTTTCACCCGGTCGATCTCGCGAAAAACGATGTCATTGACCGCCTGCCGCGTATTCGGGCCGACGATGATCCCGACCCCATAGACCCGCGTCAGTCCTT
Organism: Burkholderiales bacterium; assembly: GCA_027457185.1. Taxonomy (GTDB): domain Bacteria; phylum Pseudomonadota; class Gammaproteobacteria; order Burkholderiales; family SG8-39; genus 2-12-FULL-64-23. Next base: position 6,494 of record DAIDTN010000048.1, read on the forward strand.
CCAGGCGCGATCCGAGGTTGACCGCGTCACCCATCACCGTATAGGCCTTGCGCAGCTTTGAGCCCATGTCGCCAACGCTCATGTTGCCGGTGTTGACGCCGACGCCGATGCGGATATCGGGCCAGCCGCGCGCGCGCATCTGCGCGCGCAACTTGTCGAGCTCGGCCTGCATCGCCATCGCCGTGATTACCCCCTGGCGCGCGTGCTCGGGGTCCGCCACCGGGGCACCCCAGAAGGCCATGATAGCATCGCCGATGTACTTGTCGAGGGTGCCGCGGTTGCTGCGGATCACCAGACTCATGGCGGTGAGATAATCGTTGATGAACTGCGACAGCTCCTTTGGCTCCAGGCTCTCGGAGATCGAGGTGAAGCCGACGATATCGGAGAACAGCACGGTGAGTGCCTCGCTCTTGCCCTCCATGCTGTAGCGCTCCGGATCCCTGGCCATTTGATCGACCAACTCCGGCGGCACGTACTGGCCGAACAACTCGGTGAACTGGCGCTTGCTGCGCGACTCGACGAAGTAGCCCCAGGACATGTTGAACGCGAACAGGGCGGCGATCATCAGCAGGCTGGAGGCGAGCGGCAGAATCAGGCCGCCCTTGGTCCAGAGAAACACGTCGAGCCCGATAATGAGCACCGTCGCCAGTACTGACACCAGCGTTGCCTTCAACGGGCTCAGCAGCGGCACCAGCAGCGACAGCGTTATGCCACTGATCAGCAGCAGGACCACTTCGGCGCCCAGCATATAGGGCGGCTTCTGCTTGAAGTCGTTGTCCAGCATCGCCGCGATCATGTTGGCGTGGATTTCCACCCCGGGGTAAACGCTGCCCACCGGCGTGGAGCGCAGATCGAGCAGGCCGGGTGCGGTAGCGCCGACCAGCGCGATCTTGCCGCGGAGCTCGTCTTTCGGCACCCTGTCGAAATAGACGTCGGCAAGCGAGATATATTTGAAGCTGCCGCGCTTGCCGCGGTACGGAATGAACGCGCTCACGGTGTCGTCCACCGGAATGGTGACCGGACCCGCTTTCAGCGATTCCAGCCCGGAATAGCTCTTGCTGGAGAATTGTTCGGATGCAAAGCCGGGTTCCACCTTCGGGTAACCCGCCAGGACCCGTATCATTGCCAGCGACAGCGACTCGTAATAGGCGCCGTTGAACTCCGCCAGCATCGGCACGCGCCGCGACACGCCGTCAGGGTCGACCAGCGGATTGAAGTGGCCGGCATTGGCGGCATTGGCCTGAAGCTCCGGCAGGTTGCCGCCATATCCCTCCCAACTGGTGAAGCGGATCTGCCGCCCCTTGAACGTTCCCGCGGGCAGCACCGGCGCAGGAATTGCGCCCGAACGCACCGACTTCTCATGGTTGAAATAATAGCCCAGCACGACCGGCCGCCCCTTGATCGCCTTCGCGAAAACGGCGTCGTAATCGAGTTGGGGTCGCAGTTGATTGAGCGCCGACTGAAACGGGGCCACGTCCTTGAGCCTGCCCTTGGCGAGCTTGTCGAGCACCGGCAGCCCGGAGCTTTCGTCGGGCTCGGCGAACACCACGTCGAAACCGACGATGGCAACGCCGTATTTATCGAATAACTTGGTGATCAGCGCAGCGAGCTTGTCGCGGGGCCAGGGCCAGTGCCCAAGCGCATTCTTATCCAGGCTGCGCTCGTCGATGTCGAGTATGACAATTCGCGGATCCACGCCGCCAGGCATGGTGAGGGCGAGACGCGTGTCGTAGATGATGTTGTCGAGCCGGGTGATCAGGCCGATGTTGTAGAACTCGGCGACATGGCCGACGAACACCAGCATCAGCGCGAGCCCAAGCGCAATCCTGACGATATGCCGTTTCAAGCCATCTCCTTCCCACCCCGGCGGCGGTCAATCAGGGCTTGAAGAAAAATTCGACCTTGACCCCGGCGAGCTCGATGACATCGCGGTCATTGAGCGCATGCGCCTGCAGCTCTATCGGATTGCCATTGACTATCGGCTTGTTGGCGCCTTCGACGTGGGTGATAAAAAAGCCCTGCGGCCGGCGCGTGATCACCGCGACTTGCACACCCGGCTTGCCCAAGGTGGTGAGGGGCTTGGTAAGTTCCATTTCCTTGCCGGCGTTGGCACCGGAAAGGAGCTTCAGCGTGGCGCGCCGCGCCGGGGCGGCCGCGGCGGCGGCCACCGACGCGGCCGTAATACCGACCTGGGTGTCAGTATGCGATCTGGGCGCGGCTGCAGTGGCGGCTACCGACGCGGCCGTAATGCCGATTTGGGTGTCAGCGTGCGATCTGGGCGCGCCCGCCGCGGCAAGCGCCGCTGCGTCTGCGTGCGCGCCAGTCGGTACGGTATCGACATGCCCCGGAACTGCGGCGACCGGGGCAGCGGCGGCCGCTGGCGCAGTGGGGTCGGGTGGCTTGCGCATCGCTCCCGGGCGCAGCACCATCGTCTTCTCGAAATCCGCGGCTTTGGTGGCGCCCGGCAGGACGTCGCTGATGTACTTGAGCTTGTATTTGCCGAGCTCGACTACATCGTTGTTCTGCAGGAAATGCTTTTTCACCGTCTTGCCGTTGACGAAGGTGCCATTGGTGCTGCCCAAGTCCTCGAGGAACGGATCCGCGAGTATGGTCACGATTACGGCGTGCTCGCCGCTGACGGCCAGATTGTCGATCTGGATGTCATTGTGCGGCTTGCGCCCGATGGTGATGCGCTCCTTGGAAAGCGGGATTTCCTTGAGCACCAGACCGTCCATACTGAGTATCAACTTCGCCATAGCATTATCCTCGTGCTATCTAAACCATCCGAAAAGTTTCGATGCCAGGCCCTCTCCGGCCGGGTATTCACGCAAGATCTTTATCAGGATCACCGAAATGTTATCGCGCCCGCCGTTGTCGTTGGCCATCTGCACCAGTTGCTGCGCCGCCAGATTCAGGTTTGCGCCCAATGCTTGCAGCGTCATGCCGATATCCTCGTCGCCCACCATGTCAGACAGCCCGTCGGAGCACAGCAAATAGATGTCGCCGGGCCGGGTTTCGTATTCGTGGATCTCCGCCTCCACCGCGGGGTCGATGCCCAGTGCGCGCGTGACCAGATTCTTGTTCGACGAAAGCTTCGCCTGCTCCTTGGTCAGCATACCCGCGTCGACCTGCTCCTGCAGAAGCGAATGGTCCTTGCTCACCTGGCTGAACTCGTTGCCGCGCATCCGGTACAGGCGCGAATCGCCGATATGCGCAACCATCACCTTGTTGTCGTAAAACAGCGCTACCACCAGCGTGGTGCCCATTCCGGCATACTGCGGCTGGCTTTGCGCGGCCCGATAGATCGTCGTATTGGCCTTCGCAATCTGCTGTTGCAGCATTTTCAGCGCGGCCTTCTGGCCGCTTTGCGGGTCGACTGCATTGGGTGCGTGGTCCTCGAGCAGTTGCCGCAATTCCGTGGTAAGCACCGTGGTCGCCATGCCGCTCGCCACTTCACCTGCATTGTAGCCGCCCATGCCGTCGGCCAGCACCACCAGGCCCTTATCCGGAATCGAAGCGATGGAGTCCTCGTTGTTCGTGCGCACCATGCCGGGGTCGGTATGGCTGACGATCTCCAGCGCTTGGCGCAGGTCCATGCGGCGCGCTGCCTAAACCCCGGCGTCCATGTCGACGACGCCAATGCCGAGAAACCAGCCGGTACTGCAAAATCCCGCTTTCTTCATGCCAGGTCCCCTGCGCCCCTGATTTTCTTTGGCCAACGCCCGGCTATCTCCCAGATAGCGAAGGCATTTTACGATATTAGCCCAGGCGCCTGTGCTAATTCCGCGGAGGCAAAACGAGCGCGCGCGTTGCACCAAGAAGCGCATTGCAGCAGAGCCGCGCCTTGCCTCGATGCCCTAAGCAAACCCGTGATTTTCAACTATTGATCCAACCCCCGGACAACTCGGGTAAGTCTTATTTATAAACAGGGCGATAATACCCATTCTTGCAGTTAACTATTAGATTAGTCAAATGTTTTTTTGCTGATTCTGCGGGCGAACGCCTAGGCTGAAACCGCAGGCGGCAGAAACAAGAAGGAGAAGGGACGCAACGCGCCGGGGGAAATACCCTTACCCAACGAAAACGGGTTGCCCCGATACGGCGTTCCGTCTGCCGCTCATGCGCATCGCGCCGCGGTGCCGAATGCACACGGGCTCTTCCTCAGCTGCCGAGTATCGTTCCGGCAGCGATGCCCAAGTCGAGCGGCGATACCTTCTTGCCGCTGCCCAGTTTACCCTTGGCGATCTCGCTCTGTCCGCCTTGGGCGGTGATGAACATGCTGCTGGCGCCGACCGCCGTGACCTCGCCTATCTTGCCCTTGACCGCGCCGAAAGTGCGCACCGGATGTTTGTTCGAACCGAACAACTGCAGCTTCTCCCCGTTGTGGGTGGTCCATGCGCCCGGCGCGGGGTCGCAACCGCGGATCAGGTTGTGGATGAAATCAACGTGGCTGGCCCAGTTGATCCTGGCTTCGCCCTCTCGGCACCAGCCCTCGTAGCTGGCCCGGGTTTCGTCCTGGATCGATTCACGGTGCTTGCCGGCGACGACCAGGTCGGCCGCCTCGAGCATGGCCGTCACGCCCATCGGAAACAGGCGGTCGAAATAGACCGTGCCCAGAGTATCGTCAGCGCTGACAGGCGTTCTCTTTTGCAGGATCACCGCACCTTCGTCCAGACCGTCGGAAGGACGGAAAATGGTGAGGCCGGTCTCGGTTTCGCCCTTGATGATGGGCCAGTTGATCGACGACGGACCGCGAAATTTCGGCAGCAGCGACGGAGGGTACTGGATAGTGCCGTGTGTTGGAATGCGGACGAATTCCTGCGGCGCGAACTGCAGCACGAAGGCCATGATGCCGATATCGGCCCTGGCTCCAGCCAGCGCCTGCGCCGCTTCCGCTGCGCGCAAGGACTTGAACTTATAGACCTTGAGCTTTCTCTCCTCGGCCGCGGCGCGCAGGGCGTCGGGCCGCGCTCCTTCCTTCTCCGGCGCGCAGAACACGGCGGCGACGTGGTCGCCGCGCGCTAAAAAAGCCTCCAGCACGGCCTTGCCGAAGTCCTGCTGACCAATGATCGCAATACGCATGATGTCGTCCTCCGCCGTAGGCTACGCCGCTTTCTTCGGCGGTGTGCTGAAGGCGCCCGCGGACTTGAGCGCCGCGACCTTCGCCTGGTCGTAGCCCAGCACCTGCTTGAGCACTTCCTCGGTGTGTTCACCCAGCAGCGGCGAGCGCTCGATCTTCGCGGGCGAGGCGGACAGCTTGATCGGCATGCCGACATTCCACCATTTGCCGCGCTGCGGATGGTCGAGTTCGACCCACATGTCGCGGCCGCGAACATGTTCGTCGTGGGCGAGGTCCTCGGTCGACATGATCGGACCGCAGGGGACATCGAGCGGATTCAGAATCGCCATGAATTCACGCTTGGTGTACTTCTCGGCGAACTTGTTGATCAGCGTCCACATGAGCTGCTGGTTCTTGCGCCGCTCGCCGATGGTGGCGAAGTGCGGGTCAATCGCCAGCTCGGGCATGCCGATGTCCGGTACGATGCGCTTTGCCAACGCGTTCCAGACCGCCTCCTGGACAACCACGTAGAGCCAGTCGTTCGCGCCGTGCGGCTTGCAGTGGATGGCGTTGCCGAGCTGGCCACCGCCGGAGTCGTTGCCGGCGCGCGGCACGTCCCCCATGCCCTTGTAGGTCGGCACGGAAAACTCCGACAGCTCGCCGCGGGTCAGGCGCTGATGGTCGCGGAATTTGACCCGGCACAGGTTCATCACGCCGTCCATCATCGCCACTTCGACGTACTGCCCCTGCCCGGTCCGGCCCGCCTGATGCAGCGCCGCGAGCAGTCCGATCGCGAGGTGCAGACCGGTGCCGGAGTCGCCGATCTGCGCGCCGGTGACGAACGGCGGCCCATCGGGCATGCCGGTGGTGCTCATCGCGCCGCCCATCGCCTGCGCCACGTTCTCGTAGGCCTTGAAATCGGCGTAGGGTCCGGACGAGCCGAAACCCTTGATCGAGCCCATGACGATACGCGGGTTGATTTCGTGAATTTTCTCCCAGGCGAAACCGAAGCGGTCGAGCACGCCCGGCCCGAAGTTCTCCATGATGATGTCGCACTTCTTCAGCAGGTCGACGAACACCGCCTTGCCTTCGGCAGTTTTCATATTGACCGTGATCGAGCGCTTGTTGCAGTTGAGCATGGTGAAATACAGACTGTCGGCGTTGGGCACGTCGCGCAGCTGGCCGCGCGTGGCGTCGCCCTGGGGATTTTCGAATTTGATCACATCCGCGCCCATCCACGCGAGCAGTTGCGAGCAGGTGGGCCCCGCCTGCACGTGGGTCATGTCGAGAATGCGAACGCCTTTGAGTGCTTCCATATTGCTGGTCTCCTAGATTTGCGGCACGCCCATGCGCTCGGCTGACGCCGTTCCGGGTGTACTATATTCAAGCGTCGGGCTGTGTCGGTGCGTTGCATATACTAAGAAATACGCGTGCCGGCGCACCTTGACTGAGGTCAATGATTTCGTTTTTAATTTTCGCTCGAATCGCCTCCGGTCATTTTATGCTGTCCATCGATACTCATCCACAGCGCAATACCATCCGTTTGCAGCTGAAGCAGAGCCTGGTCCTCAGCAACATGCCCGCGCTCGCCTGGTCGGAGCTTGAACCTCTGCTGGAGATCGCCGACTTCGGCAAGAGCGACCTGCTGGTGCGTCAGGGCCACAGCGCGATGGAGCAGTTTTTCATTCTTGACGGCATTCTCAAGCGCGTGGTCAGCGACGCGAAAGGCAAGGAAATGATCCTGCGCTTTGCCGCAGAGACCGACATGGACACGTCCTACGCCGCCTGGCGTCTGGGGACGCCGATGCCCTACAGCATCGTCGCCGTGACCAAGGTCCGCGTGGCCAAGCTATCCATGCAGCACTGGGTCGAGTTTCTCGAGTGCCACGCTGCGCTCAAAGCGCATTTCGAGTACGAGATCATGAGCCTGATGTCCGAAGTGATGGCGCACACCATCACCTTGCATCTGCTCGACGCGCCCGGGCGGTTGGCGCGGTTCAAGCGCAAGCATCAGGATTTGTTCGGTCGCATCCCGAAGAAGGAACTCGCCTCGTATCTTAACCTCACCCCGGAGACGCTGTCGCGGCTCAAACGGCGCGGCGGCAACAATTAGAAGACGTTTCAGAATTCCCAGAATGGTTTCCGGCTAAGCCGCGCCCCGCCGCCAGGACGAACATCGGCCCCAAAGCGCCGATTTGAAATTGAGTTCAGGGGCCGCTCAAAATGCAACGAATGAGGCCGGCCGCGCAAGTTCCGCGCGGCGAGGAACTGTCGATCCTCGGGCGGCGCTTGCGGCGGGTCTCGAGCCCCCTTTAGGAGCCGCGCGCGCAGGCGCTACCGCGGCGGAAAGGGCCTGGCCGCCCCTCCCGTCCGCAGATCCGAACGCGGCGTGCCGCTCTCAGGCCGCCGCCGTGCCGAGCCTCTGGCCGGCCCCGGCCATCTGCTTGGCGCGCAGCGGCTTTAGCACGAACAGCGCTAGGACCACGACGATGATATTCATGATCGCCGCGACCACGAACACCATGTGCCAGCTCCCGGTGGCCTGTTTAATCACGTTCGCGATCGGCACGAGGAACGCCGCGACGCCCTTCGACGTGTACAGAAAGCTGAGGTTGGTGGTCCCGTACTTCGTCCC
>DAIDTN010000049.1 GCA_027457185.1 Burkholderiales bacterium
GCCACCGAGTCGTAGCCCTGCATCAGCGGATAGAGGAATTCGTGAATGGCGATTGGCTGGTTCGCCCTGTAGCGCTTGCCGAAATCGTCGCGCTCGAGCATGCGCGCGACGGTGGAGGTCGCGGCGAGCTTGATCATGCCCGCGGCGCCGAGCGCGTCGCCCCATTTCGAATTGAAACAGATCTCGGTCTTCTCGGCGTCAAGAATCTTGAATACCTGCGCCTTGTAAGTGACGGCGTTGGCCTCGATTTCTTCGCGCGTCAGCGGCGGCCGTGTCACGTTCTTGCCGGTGGGGTCGCCGATCAGACCAGTGAAATCGCCGATGAGAAACATGACGTGATGCCACAATTCCTGGAACTGGCGCATCTTGTTGATGAGCACGGTGTGCCCCAAATGCAGGTCCGGCGCCGTCGGGTCGAAGCCGGTCTTGACGCGCAGCGGCCGGCCGGTTCTGATCTTTTCGGCCAGTTCTTGCTCCACCAGCAGCTCGCCGCAGCCGCGTTTGATGACCTTCATGGCGGCTTCTATTGCATTGCTCTTCATCGCGCTCCGTACCCCGCACAGCGGAAATCCGCTGTGCTACACTTGCGGCGGACCAAAATAGGTGAAATATTCCAACCGAATGAATAAACACGAAAATCGAATTTTAGCGCACTTCGGCGGACGCCAAGGATCAAAACTCCGTCTGCGCTGGATCATCGCTCTGGGCAGCCTGCCTTTCCTGGGCATGGTCGCCGCCTTCGGCACCGCACCCGATACCTCAATTTCGTTCGTCCCCACGAGAATGGTGGTGGAAAGCCTGGATCTCGCTCATCCCGAACAGTCTGCCGACGCCAATCAGGTGTTTTGGCACGAAGAGCGTTTCGGCCGTGGCGATACGATTTCCGATCTGCTCGAACGGCTGGGCGTGAATGACGAGGACGCGCGCGCATTCCTGCGCCAGGTCAAGCCTGGACGCTCACTGCAGTTGCTGCGCCCGGGCACCACGGTGCAGGCACGCACGGCTGAAGACGGCACCCTGCTCGCGCTGCGCTATATCACCGACACGGGCCATCTGGTCAGCTTCGACAAACAGGGCATGGAATTCAAAGCGGTCGAGCAGCAGCTCTCGCTCTCGTCGCGGCAGGAGATGAAGTCCGGCGAGATTCGCAGTTCGCTGTTCGCCGCCACGGATGCGGCAGGCCTTCCGGACAATGTCGCCACACAGATCGCCGATGTTTTCGGCGGCGACATCGATTTCCACCGTGACCTGCGCCGCGGCGACAAATTCACCGTGATTTACGAGATGTTCTATCACGACGGCCAACCGATCAAGTCCTGACGCCTGCTCGCCGCCGAGTTCGTCAACCACGGCAAGAGCTACCGCGCGATCTGGTTTCAGGGCGCCGACGGCAAGGGCGGCTATTACACGCCCGATGGCAAAAACCTGCGCAAGGCTTTCCTGCGCTCGCCGCTGGCGTTTTCCCGCATCAGCTCCGGCTTCGCCATGCGCTTTGATCCATACCTGCACAAGTGGCGCAAACATGAAGGCGTCGATTACGCCGCTCCGATCGGCACTCGCGTCGAGGCCACCGCTGATGGCACAGTTGCGTTCGTCGGCCAGGAGCGCGGCTACGGTAATATCGTCATACTCGACCACCAGCGCGACATCAGCACCCGTTACGCCCACCTCAGCCGGTTCGCCCCCGGCCTGCGCAAAGGAATGCGGGTGCACCAGGGCGAGGTAATCGGGAATGTGGGCCAGACCGGCTGGGCGACCGGGCCGCATCTGCATTATGAATTCCGCGTAAACGACAAGGTGCGCGACCCGCTCACGGTGGCGCTGCCCGGTGGGCTGCCCATTCCGCCAAAGCAGCTGGCGGCGTTCAATAGCGTGTCCTCGCCCCTTTCGGCGGATCTGAACCTGCTCAGTAATACCAACCTGGCGCTGAGCGAGTAAGCAGTGATCTCAGAATGAGGGGATCCAGGTGGGAACGAAAGGGTCCCACGGCTGCTCATGCTCCTCTAAATCGGGGGCCAATTCGGTAATTCCGCAATGGCCCCCGGATAGGTGCTTCGCGTGACTACGCGCGACTTGTTCGTCGGTCTGATGTCGGGCACCAGCCTGGATGGCGTGGACGCCGCGCTGGTCGAGTTCGCCGCACCCGTTCCTGCTCTGATCGGCACCACATATGTGCCTCTCCCAGCCGGTCTCAAGACCGAGCTGCATGCGTTACAGGCGCCGGGGCCGAACGAACTGGATCGTGCCGCCAGAGCCGGCAATGCGCTCTCACACCTGTACGCCGAAGCAGTCTTGGCGCTGCTACGGCAGGCGCGCATCGCGCCAGCGGCGATACGCGCCTGCGGCTGTCACGGCCAG
>DAIDTN010000050.1 GCA_027457185.1 Burkholderiales bacterium
GCGTATCGTCGACGACGAGCAGCGGCAGCGGCGCATCGCCGCCGCTCATGGACGCGGCCGCGCGCCGGTCGACCATGGCGGCCACCGCGCCGCGCGCGCGCGCCGCGGCGAGGTACTCGTGGCCGTCGAAGCGCTCGCTGCGCAGCGCCACGAACAGCGCGCCCGCGGCTATCGTGCGCGTATCGCTCGATACCGCGGCGAAGCGCGCGTTGGCCCCGCGTGCTTCGCCGCCGGAGCCCTGCGCCGCTTCGCGCATGTCCATCAACGCGTCCATGCGGCGAGCGCCTCTGCCGCGACTGCGGCGTCCGAAAAGGGAATGCGCCGTCCCGCGATCTCCTGGTAATCCTCATGGCCCTTGCCGGCGATCAGCACCACATCGCCCGCGGCGGCGGCGGCAATCGCCGCGGCAATCGCCTCGCGCCGGTCGGCGACGACCAGCGGCGCCTGCTCGGTTTGCGCTTCGGCCAACACGCCTTCCAGTATGTCGGTGATGATTCCCATCGGGTCTTCGCCGCGCGGGTTATCGCTGGTCAGCAACACCTGGTCGGCGCCGCGCGCCGCGATGGCTCCCATCAGCGAGCGCTTGCCGCGGTCGCGGTCGCCGCCGCAGCCGAAGACGCAGGTGAGCCGGCCGCCGACCGCTTCCGCCAGCGGGCGCAGGCTTAGCAGCACCGCCTCCAGCGCATCCGGGCTGTGGGCATAATCGACCACGGCGAGCGGCTTGCCCGCGCCGCCCAGACACTGCATGCGCCCGGGCGGCGAGCTGAGCGCGGCCACTGCCGCCGCCGCAGTTTCAAGCGCCACCCCGGCGCCGAGCAGCACGCCCAGCACGCCGAGCACATTGGCCACGTTGAAGCGCCCGAGCAGCCTGCTTGTCACTTCTGCCCGGCCCCACGAACTCACCAGGCCAAAGGCGAGACCGTCCTGGGTAACGCGGATGTTCTCCGCCTCGAGGAACAACTCCAGCCCGGCGGCGCTGGCGACCCCGGCATGCGCGCTGTAGCCGGCGCGCGCCACGGCGCTGCCGCCGAGCTTTTGCGCGACGCGCACGCCCAGCACGTCGTCCATGTTCAGCACCGCGCCGGAGAGCCCCGGCGCGTCGAACAATTGCGCCTTCGCCGCGGCGTAGCGCTCCATGTCGCCGTGATAGTCCAGATGGTCACGCGATAAATTCGTAAGCAGCGCCACATCGAACTGCGCGCCGCTGACCCGTCCCTGGTCGAGGCCGACGGAGGACACTTCCATCACCACGCCCTGCGCGCCCGCCTGCAGAAACTCGGCCAGCCGCCGATGCAGTTCAATCGCGTCCGGCGTGGTATTGAGCGACGGCGCAAGCGCGGCCGGTTCGCGCCAGGACGCAGCCGGGAAACCGCTGCCGAGCGTGCCGATCACCGCCGTCTTACGCCCGAGCGCGTTCAATGCCTGCGCGATCCACTGGCTGCACGATGTCTTGCCGTTGGTGCCGGTAACGCCTGCCAGCCACAGTTTTTCCGAAGGACGACCATAAACTTCATGGGCGAGATGACCGGCCAGGCCGCGCAGACCGTCCACTGCAAAATTCGGCACGCGCCAGGCGTCGTTCCAGGAAAAGCCGTCGCGCTCCCACAGCACCGCGGCTGCGCCCCGCTCGAGAGCATCGGCGATGTGGTGCCTGCCATCGGTGCGGGCGCCCGGATAGGCGACGAAGGCGTCGCCCGCGCGCAAGTTGCGGCTGTCGGCACTAAGGCCGCCGATGCTCGCTCCCTGCCGTCGCAACTCGTTCAGTATGTCGGTCGCTATCTTAGTCACGACGTTGTTCGCGCTTCGTTGTTCGTCTCATTTCAATCGCTTTCGCCGATCTCGGAACCCTCGGGCGGCAGCGTCAGCGGAGTGAGCGGCGCATCCGGCGGCACGTTAAGCTCGCGCAACGCGCCGGCCATTACCGCGGAAAATACCGGCGCCGCGACTTCGCCGCCGTAGTACTTTCCGGCGGACGGCTCATCCAGCATCACTGCGATCACCAGCCTGGGATCGGAGGCCGGCGCGAAGCCGACGAATGAGGCGATATACTTGTTCTTGGCGTAGCCGCCGTTTTCTTCCTTATGCGCGGTGCCGGTCTTGCCCGCCACGCGATAGCCCACCACGCGCGCTTTGGGCCCGGTGCCTCCGGGTTGGACCACGAGTTCGAGCATGGCGCGCAGTTTGTGCGCGGTGGCCGGAGAGATGACCTGCTTGCCCACGACCGGGGCGTCGACGCGCAGCAGCGACAGCGGCATCAATTCGCCGTCGTCAGCGAAAATGGTATAGGCGCGCGCCAGTTGCAGCAGCGACACGGAGATGCCGTTGCCGTAAGCCATGGTCGCCTGTTCGATCGGCCGCCATGTCTTGTACGGGCGCACCCTGCCGCTCGCCTCGCCCGGAAAGTCGAGCGGCGGCGGATTGCCGAAGCCGACGCTTTCGAACATGTCCCACATCGCCTCGGCCGGCAGGCTGAGCGCGATCTTGGCCGCACCGACGTTGCTCGATCGCTGCACCACCTGCGCCACGGTCATGTCGCCGAAGCGGTGCGCATCGTGAATGGTCGCAGGGCCGATGGTCAGGGTGCCGCCCGCGGTCGCTATCATCGTGTCCGGCGTGACCTTTCCCCGCTCGATCGCCACGGCGATGGTGAAGGGCTTGAGCGTGGAACCCGGCTCGAAACTGTCGGTGATGGCGCGATTGCGCAACTGCGCGCCGGACAGTCGGCTGCGATTATTGGGGTTGTACGTGGGCAGGTTGGCGAGCGCCAGCACCTCGCCGGTCTTGGCGTCGAGTACGACGATGGAGCCTGCCTTGGCCTTGCTGCTGTCCACCGCGAGCTTCAACTGCGAGAAAGCGAGATTCTGCAGTTTCGCATCCAGCGAAAGCGTCAAGTCGCGGCCGTTCTCCGCCTCGCGGATCGATTCCGTATCTTCGACAATCTGCCCGAGGCGATCCTTGATTACCCGCCGGCTGCCGGACTTGCCGGCCAGCGTCGACTGGTACGCGAGTTCGATGCCGTCCAGGCCCGCGTCGTCCGCACCGGTGAAACCGAGTACTTGCGCCATCACCTCGCCATCGGGATAGTAGCGGCGGTATTCGCGGTTCTGGAACAGACCCGGTATGTGCAGGGCGCTCACGCGTGCGGCGACCTCGGGCGGAATCTGACGCTTGAGGTAGACGAAACCCGTGGCTTCGCTCAGACGCTTGTCGATTTCCTGCGGCGGCATTTTCAGCAAGGCCGCAAGTTTGGCGCGCTGCTGCGTGGAATATTGCATCTCCTCCGGAATCGCCCATACCGACTTCACCGGCGTGCTGATGGCGAGCGCCTCGCCGTGGCGGTCGGTGATCATGCCGCGCGTGGCGCTGATCTCGATCACGCGGCTGTAGCGCGACTCGCCCTTTTGCTGGAGAAAATCATGGTTCAAACCCTGCAGGTACACGTCGCGACCGGCGAGCACGAGAAAGCCGCCGGCGATCAGTGCGAGCAGCAGGCGCGAGCGCCACAGCGGCAGGTGCGGCGCCAGCACCGGACTGGCGGCGTAATTCATTCGCCCGCCCCTGCCGCCGCAGGCATCACCATCTGGATGCGCTTCGCATCGGGCACACTCATATGCAGACGCTCGCGTGCAATCTTCTCGACGCGTGCATGCATCGCCCAGGTGCTTTGCTCGAGCTGCAGTTGCCCCCACTCGACATCGAGCTGCTTGGCCTGTTCCTGCTCGTGCTCGAGCTCGGCGAACAGCTTTCTCGTCTTGTCCTGCGAGGTCACCAGGCCGAGCGCGCAGGCGGTGAGCAGCGCGAGCAAAATGAGGTTGAGTCGCGCCACCTCAGGCCCCGGTGCGTTCGGCGACGCGCAGGGTCGCGCTGCGCGCGCGCGGATTGTCAGCGATCTCCTGCGCCGGCGCTCGCAGCGGCTTGCCGACCAGGCGCAACCGCGGCCGCGGCAGCTCCCGCTCGCGCAGCGGCAGGCGTATCGGCACATTGGCGTGCGCCGAATCGCGCATGAAGCGTTTCACGATGCGGTCCTCGAGCGAGTGGAAGCTGATCACCGCCAGGCGCCCGCCCGGTCGCAGAAGTTCGAGGATTTGCGGCAGGGCTAACGACAACTGCGCAAGCTCCTGATTGAGGTAAATCCGTACAGCTTGGAAGGTGCGCGTCGCCGGGTCCTTGTTTTTTTCACGCGTGCGGACGGCCGCACCCACGATAGCGGCAAGTTGCCCTGTGCTGAGGACTGGCCCTCGTTGCCGAGCAGCAACAATCGCCTTTGCAATCTGTTTAGCAAACCGTTCTTCACCATAATCGCGGATCACCTCCCTGATCTCGGCTTCACTGGCCGTCGCCAGCCACTGTGCGGCGGTTTGCCCCTGGCTCGTGTCCATGCGCATATCGAGCGGGCCGTCGCGGCGAAAGCTGAAGCCGCGCGCGGCGTCGTCGAGCTGCGGCGAAGACACGCCCAGGTCGAACAGCACCCCATCCACACCCTCCAGACCGAGGCGCGCGAGCACGCCGGCCAGTTCGACGAAACTCGCGTGTACCGCGCAAAAGCGAGCGTCGTCTATTCTTGTTGCAGCCGCGACCGCTTGCGGATCCTTGTCGAACGCGATCAGGCGCCCGTGCGCGCCGAGCCGCTCAAGGATCAGGCGGCTGTGTCCGCCGCGTCCAAAGGTTGCATCGACGTAGCAACCCTCCGCACGCTTCGAATCAGCGCGTATCGCCAAAGCATCGACCGCCTCCTGCAGCAACACTGTCCGGTGCGCGTCTTGCGCCGCCACGGCGCGCGCTTGCTCAGCCCCAAGAGCGGTCACAAAGCAAAATCTTCCATCCCGGGTGGCAGCTGGGTCTGCGTCGTCAGCTGCTGCAATTGTTTTTCCCAGGTGTCCTGATTCCAGATCTCGAAATGGCTGCCCTGTCCGACCAGCATTACCGATTTTTCAAGACTGGCGAACTTGCGCAATTCGGGGGAAATCAGGACGCGCCAGGCAGCATCGATTTCGACTTCCCCGGCGAAACCCACGAGCAGCCGCTTCCATACGGAAAAGCGCGCATCGAGCGCAGGAAAGCCCATGACGCGCGCGCGTATCGGACCCCAGGCGCTCGCCGGATACAGCAGCAGGCAGCCGTCGGGGTGTGCAGTAAGTACAAGACTGGGAGCGGAGGTCTTTTCCAGTAGCGCGTCGCGATGGCGCGAGGGAACGGTAAGGCGTCCTTTCGCATCCAGGCTTAAGGCTGCCGCACCTTGAAACATCACTCCCCCCTTATTCGTATGAGCAGTTTGAGTGGAAAATCCCATAATTTCCCACTAAAAGCTACTATTTCCCACTCTAGAGGAGTTAATGGCTTTGGTCAAGGGCTAGATTAAAGATTTTTCCTATTGAGACAAAGGCTTAAATGAGATTGCGTCGGCGATTTGTGGAATTATAAAATCATTAAAAAACAACTAGATAAAATTAATACCGAAAGTAACATATTAACATGATAGAGCTCCACCGGTCGCGTTATGCCCTCTCCGCAAACCCACCACGGCCGAAAACCGCTTCCCGCTTCTCGCGCAAGGCTCGCTCTGAAACGATTGCCGTGCCTCGCGCGCCCTGCGTCTTCATCGCATTCGCCTATAATCGGTTTTTTCATCCAGCCGAAGACACCGATCATGACGCTCAGCCACGAAGACATGGACCTTATTTTCCGCAACGCACGTACGCAGAACGGCTGGAAACCGAAGCCGGTCAGCGACGCGCAGTTACGCGAGCTTTACGAGCTGATGAAATGGGCGCCCACCACGATGAACACCAACCCGGCACGCATCCTGTTCCTGCGCAGCCAGGAGGCGAAGGCGCGGCTGAAGCCGGCGCTCAGCCCGGGTAACGTGGACAAAACGATGGCGGCGCCGGTGAACGCCATCATCGCCTACGACACCCAATTCTACGAACTGCTGCCGAAACTTTTCCCCCACAACCAGAACGCGCGCGGCATATTCGAAGGCGAGGAGAAGAAGGCGCATGCGGAGAAGACCGCGTTCCGCAACGGTTCGATGCAGGGCGGCTATTTCATCCTCGCCGCCCGCTCTATCGGTCTTGACTGCGGCCCGATGTCCGGCTTCGACAATGCCAAGGTGGATGCCGAGTTTTTCAGTGGCACGGGCATAAGGTCGAATTTCCTGTGCAGCCTCGGCTACGGCGATCCATCGAAAGTAATGCCGCGCAGCCCGCGGCCCGCATTCGACGAGGTATGCCAGCTGCTGTAAGGCGCGCAAAACGCAATCCGCGGCTACGCGGCAGGGAGGAGCGATGTCCAGTCCCGCAGCGCGACCAGGAAGACAGCCGCGAAAGAGCCGCTCAGGCGGCGCGGTGAGAATCCAGGTCATGCTGGTGTGCGACCATAGGATGCTGCGCGAGGCACTGCGCGGCATCCTGGAGAAGTCCGGTGACATAGAGCTGGTCGCCGAGGCCGACAATGGCGCTGCGGCGCTCAAACTCGCGCGCGAGCTGGTGCCGGACGTGGTGGTCATGGACATCGGCCTGGAAAGCA
Source organism: Burkholderiales bacterium (assembly GCA_027457185.1). GTDB lineage: Bacteria > Pseudomonadota > Gammaproteobacteria > Burkholderiales > SG8-39 > 2-12-FULL-64-23. The sequence continues at coordinate 6,526 of DAIDTN010000050.1, forward strand.
TGAGCGGCTTAGAACTGATCCGCCGCATGTTTGCCGAGAATCCCGGTATCAAAGTGTTGGGCATCGCCACCCTTGCCGACCAATGCATGATGCTGCAAATGCTTCAGTCAGGCGCACGCGGTTACCTCGCCAGATCCGCCGGCAGCGAGGAATTGCTGCGCGGCATAGGCGCCGTGGCGCAAGGCGAGACCTATCTGTTTGCGGAAGCGGCTGCGGCACTCGTCGACAGCTTGCGCGACCGATCCCTACGGCGGACGCCCGGCAAAGCACTGGGACGGCGCGAGCGCGAGGTGCTGCAACTTCTGGCCAGTGGCAAAACTTCGGCACAGATTGCCAAAACCCTGCATATCGCCACCGGCACGGTCGATGTGCATAGGCGCAGCATCATGCGCAAGCTCGATTTGCATAACGTGGCCGATCTGACCAGATATGCCATACGCGAGGGGCTCGCCTCCGCCTGAGACGGTCGCCGGCCGGCGTTGGCGACCCACACTGCCGCCTGGCGCGACGGGACTACCCTATTGCCGGTAGTCGAAGTTCAGGCACGCCCGATATACCCATTGCGCTAACACCCCTAGACTGGGTTTGCGTGCTGGGGCCGTGAACGAGCTGTATTCGGGCTTGCCCTCGGGCGTTTGTCACGGATCCGCGCGAATCGGGGAAATATCGCTATGCAGCGGCAAATCATGCCGAGTAATCTGCAAGAAGGGGCGCAAGCGGCCGGCCGCGCCGCATCGCTGGGTTTATCTGAACTCGCCGCGCTGCTGAAAATCGATTTCGACGGGTTCGGCATCGGCGCGAACACAAGTTTCACACTGCGCCGCGTGCAGCAGGGGATGGCTCTGTACCGCGCCGGTGATCAGTTCGGCCCCATCTACGCCATCCGTTCGGGCACTTTCAAGAGCGTTTTTCTCGACGAAAACGGCAGCTACCAGGTGCTGGGCTTTCCGATGGCGGGCGAGGTGCTCGGTCTGGACGGAATCGAAGCGCAGCGCTACCGCACCGAGGCGGTGGCCCTGGAAGACAGCGAAGTGGCGATTATTCCATTCCCGCGGCTCGCCCACCTGGGCGGCAGGGCCGGAGCGCTGCAGCAGTTCGTCTATCGCCTGCTCAGCCGACAACTTGCGCGCGAACATATGCAGATGTGGCTGCTGGGCTCGCTCGGCGCCGAGTCCCGCGTGGCCGCGTTTCTGCTGATCGTCGGCGCGCGCTACGCGCGCCTCGGGTACTCCGATACCCGCTTCAACCTGCGCATGACCCGCCTCGACTTGGGAAGCTTCCTCGGTCTGACCCAGGAAACCGTCAGCCGGGCCTTGTCCAGGTTTCACGACGCGGGCGTCATCCGGGTGCACAACAAAGAAGTGAAAATCGTCGAGGTCCAGGAGCTGCACCAGATCGTCGCGAACGCCCGACACTCGGGCTGAGCACCCCGACAGGAACCGCGGCCTCTGCGTCGGCGCGCGCATTGCCGGCGAAATGCCCCCGATTTGACCAAACGCACAAACGTTTCTGCCGCGTGCGGTAGATTTGCATCCGGCCCGTATCAAGCGTGGAGCGGCACAGTGTTCGTGGACCGGATCGAAGCAGTGCAAGGCACGGAAGCCACGGCATGCGATGCGGGCACGCTTTTCGCTGTGGAAGTCAAGAACACGCGAGCCGGAGCGCGCCAGGCGTGATCAACTTCACTTGCTCCAGCGAGCCGGTGCTCATCGCCGCGGGCAAGGCCACGCTTGCCGGTGTGCTGGAGCTTCCGCCCAATCCGTCGGGCATGATCGTGTGCCCTCAGGAGAGCGGCTCCCGTCGGCTCTGGCCGCGCAACAACTACCTAGCCAACGAATTGAGACGCGCGGGACTGGCGACCTTGTCGCTGGACCTGCTCGGAATGAATGAAGACGGCGGGGAGAAGCATAGATCCGACATCGCATTGCTCGGCACCCGGCTCGCGGCGGCAGCAGACTGGCTCGCTGCGGAACCGGAGACGAAGAAACTCGCGCTGGGCCTGTTCGGCAGCGGCAGCGACGCGGCCGCCGCGCTGCAGCTCGCAGCCTCGCTGGCGGACCGCATCGCCGCGGTGGTATCGCGCGGCGGCCGGCCCGATCTCGCTGGCCCGGACGCGCTGGCTCGGGTGCGTGCACCGACACTGCTCATCGTCGGCGAAGAAAACCGCGCGCTCATCGAATTCAACCGCCAGGCATTGGATCAACTCAGCTGCGAGAAAGATCTGGCGCTGATTCGCGGCGCGACTTATCTATTCGAGGAACATCGCATACAGCAGGAAGTCGCGCGGCTGGCCGCGCGCTGGTTCAAGGGATATTTCGGCAATTCCAAAATGGCCTCTTAGGCCGCATCGCCCGGCGCGCCGCCTCCATTCCATCATCACAATTCCCGCGTATGCACTTTCGGCGACCGGCGGCAATCGCGGCCGGTCGCATTCCCATCTCCCGATCGGTCCCCTGCTCCCTGCTCATGGCGCACTCCCACGGCGCATGCTGCCTCCGCCTTCGGGATCGCCATGGCCGTGGGAAATGGGTTCGGCCAGCGCTGCCGGCGCCGGCAAATCGATCAAGCGATACA
>DAIDTN010000051.1 GCA_027457185.1 Burkholderiales bacterium
CCCCCCCCCGCCCCCGCGGCTGAGTACCCAGACCCAGTCTCCTTCGGTCATCTTCAGACGGTACTCGATGCGGTACAGCGGACGCAGGCCCTGGATGCAGTCGGCCAGCGCCTGGCTTACCGCATCGGCGTCGTCCGGATGCACCATACACGCCATTTCATCCAGCGCAATATAGCGCTCGCGCGGCTCGCCGCCAGTCATCTGCGCCAGCGCCGCGTCCAGATAAAGCGTGCCGCGCCTGGCGTCCCACTCCCAGATGGAAATGGCCGACGACTGCATCGCCAGATCGAGCCGCTCCTTGGTTTGCCGCAGCGCCGCCTCGGCGCGCTTGCGCTCGGTGATGTCGCCCATGCCGATGATGATTCCGTCCTGCGGCTTGGCCGAGTCGATCGCGCGGCTGTCGGTGGACACCCATATCGAAGTGCCGTCCTTCCGGCGCAGCTGCAGCTCGGCGGAATAGTTCTCGCCGCGCGCGAGAAGCCCATAGGCGCGGCTGCCCGGCTGCATGAAATCCTCTTCTGACGGGAACCAGACGCGGGTGGACTGGCCGGCGATTTCATCTACCGTATAACCGAGGATCTCGGCAAAGCGCCGATTGCCTTTCACCACGGCGCCTTGGCTGACAAACGCAATTCCGACCGCTGCGGTATCGAAAATCAGCTGCTGCTCGGTCAGCGCCGAAGTCAGGGATTTTTCGGCGATACGCAGTTTCTTAAGCAGCACCGTGTTCTCGTGGCCATAAGCCAGGGTTTCAATCAGCGCCAGGTGGTTGGACAGGTACAAGCCCAGCAGCACGCTCGTGAACACCAGCATCAACAGGCCGGTCGATGCATTGAGTCCGCCACCAAAGGTAAACAACATTGCGACCATAGGCGCAAGAATGGGCAGGATGAAGCTGGCAAAAGCCTTGGGGCTGGGCGCGAGCGAGGGCGGCAGACCCATGGCAATGCTGCTGATCAGGAACGTGACGGAAATCTCCTGCAGCGAGCTCGGGCCATGGCCGATAAACATCAGCGCCAGGCCCCAGCCCGCCCCGATCAGCGCGCTGGCCACGCAAAAATAATTTTCCCACTGGGCCGCATCCTCCGCCGGCGGCTGAATGCGGCGATATACCCGCGCCATGGCGTAGCGCACAGTGCTGGCCACGGTGAGCCAGACGAACCAGCTCACAATCAGGCTGATACCGATGTAGCCCCACAATGCAAATGCCGTGACGCACGCGGCCACGAGAATGATGGGCACATCGGTGCCCGACAGCCGGTAGAGCATGGAGACCCGCTCGGGCAGGTACTCGACCGAGGACATGGAGGCCAGCCGAGCACGCAATTTCGCCGTAAAAATCACCTTGGGATCCTTCCTCTGCGCAGCTTCGCAACCGTCCGCGCGATTTATTGTGCGCAATTATTCTACTATGATTCAACGGCCGTCGACCCAGTCCGGGAGCACAATATAGCCCGTCCCCGCGGGGTTTGGAAGCACGCGTAAGGCGTCCCCACCCTCCGCTACTGCTCATCGCGGCTGAAACTGCGAGCAGCGCCGCAGCGATTTGCGCTCCTCCTATCCGGCGTTCGCGGATATTCCTGCGCTTTGCGGTACAATTTCTACACACACTTTTCCGCGGAAGCGCATGGGCCACCGTCTTACCAAAATCTATACTCGAACCGGCGACACTGGCGAGACGGGCCTAGGCGACGGGTCGCGCGTGCCCAAGGACAGCCCGCGCGTGCACGCGCTGGGCGAAATCGATGAGTTGAATTCAGCGATCGGCCTGCTGCTCGCGGAGGAGTTGTCCGCCGATATGCGCGCGGCGCTCGCCGGCATTCAGCACGACCTGTTCGACCTGGGGGGTGAAATCTGCATTCCCGGAAACGCCAGCATGAGCGAAGCCCGGGTCGCGCACCTGGAGACGCTGCTGGATGGCTACAACCGCGATCTGCCGCCACTGAAGGAATTCATATTGCCAGGAGGAACGCGTCAAGCGAGCCTGGCGCACCTCGCGCGCACCGTGTGCCGCCGTGCGGAGCGCGCGCTGGTGTCGCTCGCGCGCGCCGAACCGGTCGGAGCCGCGGCCCGAAAATATCTGAATCGCCTGTCCGATCTGCTGTTCGTTTTGGGCCGGGCGCTGAACCGCGCAGGCGGCGGCAGCGATGTGTTGTGGCAACCGGGTAAATCGACGGAAAAATCGATGCGGGGGCGGACGAAATGACAACGACGGCGGCCGCCTGGAACCGTTGAATCCTGCGTCGGGCCGCTGCCGGCCTTAATTGCCCTCCTTGTCCATGAGGCTTACCAGCTTGATGCTGGTCTGGCGCAAGCGCTGCGACAGCATCAACACCAGTTCCATCAGGATTTTTGCGCCCAGAATCGGCTGTTCCAGAATAATGCGCGCCAGATTCTCGCGCGACAGCACCGCAATCACGCAAGGCTCGGCAGCTACGCAGGTGGCAAAGCGCGGTTCGCCGTCTATCATGGACATTTCGCCCAAGGTCTTGCCGGCATTGACCGCCGCGATGAGCTTGGGCGTGTTCCAGCGATCCTGCTTGAATACTTCCACGCTGCCCTCGATCATCAACAGCATGAAATCGCCTTGTTCGCCTTCATGGATGATCTCCTGGCCAGGCCCGGTGCGGTAGACCTGCATGAAGTGGCTCATCAGCCGGATTTCCGCCATGTTGAAGTTTTCGAACAGCGGCGAATAGCTGATCATGCGATGCATTTTCACCGCGAATTGCGTCGCATCGCCGAGGTATTCCAGGTGCGCCAGGAGATCGTGTCTGCCGTCTTCAGCCATGGTGTGCCAGTCCGATACAGGCGGATCGGGCGGGGCCGGGAAGGACCCGCCTGCGAGCGCGGCGTCCACCGATTATGCCGAAACCGGGGATTAAGCTCAAATCAAGTTTCCGCCCGCCGGATCGACCACAAGGTGACACGACACCCTGCGGCGCCGTCTGCGCCCTGCGCGCCGGATCGGGCAATCGCACCGAAGCGCTAGTCTTCGGCCTCGTGCACCAGGCGGCGCTTGCGCACCGCCTCGGCCAGGCGCCCGAGCATCTTGACGCTGTCGTCCCAGCCGATGCAAGCGTCGGTAATGGACACGCCGTAGGCGAGCGGGCTTGCCGGCACCAGGTCCTGTCGCCCGGGATGCAGATGCGATTCCGCCATCACACCGATGATGCGGTCGTCGCCGGCACTTATCTGGCCGGCGACGTCGGTGCAAACCTCGATCTGGCGCTGGTAGTCCTTGGAGCTGTTGGCATGAGAAAAATCGATCATCAGTCGTTGTTCCAGCCCGGCCGCCGCGAGTTGCCTCGCCGCCGCTTCCACGCTGGCTGCGTCATAGTTGGGCTTAGGCCCGCCGCGCAGGATCACATGGCAGTCCTCGTTGCCGTTGGTGGAGACAATGGCCGAATGCCCGGCCTTGGTAACCGAAAGAAAATGGTGCGGTTGGCGCGAAGTCTTGATTGCGTCCACCGCGATGCGAATATTGCCATCGGTCCCGTTCTTGAATCCGACCGGGCAGGACAGGCCCGAGGCGAGCTCGCGATGCACCTGTGATTCGGTCGTGCGCGCGCCGATCGCGCCCCAACTCACCAGGTCAGCGATGTACTGCGGAGTAATCATGTCGAGATATTCCACGCCGGCCGGCACGCCCAGCTCGTTGATGTCGAGCAGCACGCTGCGCGCCAGTCGCAGACCTTCGTTGATGCTGAACGTGCCGTCCAGCTGCGGATCGTTGATCAGACCCTTCCAGCCTACGGTGGTGCGCGGTTTCTCGAAATATACGCGCATCACAATCAGCAACTCGGCTGCATGTCGGGCCTTCTCCTGCGCCAGGCGCCGCGCATACTCCAGGGCCGATTTGGGATCGTGGATGGAGCACGGACCGATGATTACCAGCAGCCGGTCGTCGGCCGCGTGCAGTATGCCGTGTATGCCCTGGCGCGCCTCGTAGGTGACGCGCTCCGCCGCCTCCGAAACCGGAAACTCACGGATCGCGTGCGAAGGCGGCGCGAGTTCCTTGATTTCGCGGATACGGACGTCGTCAACCTTGTGGGTCATGATTTCTCCTTGATACCGGTAAGTCCGCGGCCGCTCACTAGCGTCTGCCGGCGTTGGCGGAATTGTAGGGCGTGCAATGGCGGTCATGGACATAGCTTGATCTCGGCTAACAAAAACGAATTCCCCGGTACTCAGCGCATCGCGAGGCACGAGCCTCAAAACAGCCCGCGCTAGCTCTATGCGCGGGCGGTCCATAAATGAAAAAACCGCCAGGCTGTAGGCGCTGGCGGTTTTTTCGGGATGTTTGGGCGCGAACCTAGCTCAATCCCTCCGCCAGCGGCTGGGGAAAGTAAAAGTAAAACCAAAAAGCGTACGCGCCGTTCATGTCGAATGTCTCAGGTACGGATTCAAGCACGAATCCTGCTCGCTTGGCAAGTCTTGCCTGCCGCAGACCTCGCGCGCGGCTGCTCGCAATTCAGCTGCGCGCGGCATCGTCGTGGGCAATCACGCACACTCAGAAGCTCGCGATCCTGCCCTGCTCGTTGTCCACCAATACCGGCGTGTCGACGTATACGACCTCGGGATCGTTGCCGTATTTGCCCTTGACGAAGGCCCTCCACTCCGGCGTGTACACGCGCTCGGCCGCCTGGCGCGACTCCCACAAATAGATGCCGCCGGCGCGCATGCCATCCTCGGTGAGAAAATAGTTCTTGCGCAGCAAACCCGGCATGCCCAAGTACTTGGGCGCGGTGGCCTTGAACGTCGCCGTCGCCTGATCCAGCGTCTGCTTCTGCGGCAGCTTGAAACTGACGATCGCAATGACTTTACTCATGCTGCCTCCCTAGGAGAGCTTTTGCCGCACCCACGCCTGCACCGAGGCAAGCGCGGCGGGCAGCTTGGCCGCATCCGTTCCGCCGGCCTGGGCCATGTCTGCCCGTCCGCCGCCCTTACCACCGACCTGCTGCGCCACGAAATTGACCAGCTCCCCGGCTTTCACTTTCGCCGTCAGATCGGCGGTGACTCCGGCGATCAGGCTCACTTTGCCGCCATCGGTCGATGCCAGGACCAGCGCCGCCGACTTGAGCTTGTCCTTGAGCTTGTCCAGGGTTTCGCGCAGCGCCTTCGCATCGGCGCCCTCGAGCGCCGCGGCAAGCACGTTCACCCCGTTTATCTCGACCGCCTGCGACGCGAGATCGTCGCCCTGCGCCGACGCCATTTTCGATTTCAGCCGGGTGAGCTCTCTCTCCAGCGCCCGTGCGCCGTCGATGATTTGGGAAATCTTCTGACTTAGTTCCTGCGGCGGCGCCTGGAGCACGGCCGCGGCCTCGGCCAAGCGCGCCTCCTGCTCCTGCACCCAGGCCAGGGCGCCTTCGGCGGTGACCGCCTCGACCCGGCGTATCCCCGCCGCCACGCCCGACTCGGACACGATCTTGAAAAAACCGATGTCGCCGGTACGGCGCACGTGAGTGCCACCACACAGTTCGGTGGAGAACTCGCCCATGCCGACGACGCGCACTTCGTCGCCATACTTCTCACCAAACAGCGCCATCGCGCCTGCCTTGATCGCGTCGTCGTATTTCATCACCCTCACCGCGACTTCGGAATTGCGCCTCACCTCGTGGTTTACCAGCGCCTCGACCTGGCGCAGCTGCGCTTCGCTCATCGGCTCATTGTGCGAGAAGTCGAAGCGCGTGCGCTGCGCATCGACCAAGGAGCCCTTCTGTTGCACATGCGCGCCGAGCACCTTGCGCAGCGCGGCATGCATCAGGTGCGTGGCCGAGTGGTTCCACGCAGCATGGGAGCGCGCCGCGCTGGCCACCGCGGCCATCACGCGGTCGCCGACGCGCATGCGGCCGGTCGTGAGCTCGCCTTTGTGCCCGAACACCTCGGCCTGGATTTTCTGCGTGTCTTCGACGCTGAACGTGCCATTCACTCCGGAGAGCTCGCCGCGGTCGCCCACCTGGCCACCGGACTCGGCGTAGAACGGCGTGCGGTCGAGCACCACCACTGCGGACTCGCCGGCAGCAATCTCCTCGACCGATGTTCCCTCCCGATAAAGTGCCGCCACCGTGCCTTCGAGCGTGAGCGTGTCGTAGCCATGGAACTCGGTCGGCCGGCCGGAATACTCCACACCCCCAGACGCCGTGAATTTGGAGGCGGCGCGGGCGCGCTCGCGCTGGCGCTGCATCGCCGCCTCGAAGCCGGCGTAATCGACGCGCACGTCGCGCTCGCGCGCGATGTCCGCAGTCAGATCGACCGGAAAGCCGAACGTGTCGTAGAGCTGGAATACGGTCTCGCCATCGAGCATCCGGTCCTCGCGCGTGAGCGCGCCTTCGAGCACCTTCATGCCATGCTCCAGGGTCTCGGCAAAGCGTTCCTCTTCGGTCTTGAGCACGCGCGCTACGCGCTCCTTCGCCTTGGGCAGCTCCGGATACGCCTCGCCCATCACGCGCGCGAGATCATCGACGAGCCGATGGAAAAAAGGCTCGGTCTGGCCGAGCTTGTAGCCGTGGCGGATGGCGCGGCGGATAATCCGCCGGAGTACATAGCCGCGTCCCTCATTGCCCGGAATTACGCCGTCGACGATTAGGAAGGCTGTCGCGCGGATGTGGTCGGCGATGACCTTGAGCGAATTGCTCGCCAGGTCTTTTACGCGGGTCTCGCGCGCCGCCGCCTTGATCAGGTCCTGGAACAAGTCGATTTCATAGTTGGAATGCACGCCCTGCAACACCGCGGCGATGCGCTCCAGTCCCATGCCGGTGTCCACAGAAGGCTTCGGCAGGGGGTGCAGCGTACCGGCCTCGTCACGGTTGTACTGCATGAACACCAAATTCCAGATTTCAATGTAGCGGTCACCGTCCGCCTCGGGCGTACCCGGCGGGCCGCCGGCGACGCCGGGACCGTGATCATAAAAAATCTCGCTGCACGGCCCGCAGGGGCCAGTTTCGCCCATCTGCCAGAAATTGTCCGAGCCACCGCCGGGCTTGTCGCCGATGCGCGTGATGCGGTCTTTGGGTACCTTGATTTCGTCTGCCCAGATGGCGTAGGCCTCGTCGTCGGTCTGGTAGACAGTGATCCATAGTTTGTCCTTGGGCAGTTTGTACACCGCGGTGAGCAGATCCCAGGCATAGTGAATCGCGTCGCGCTTGAAATAGTCGCCGAAGGAGAAATTGCCCAGCATCTCGAAGAACGTGTGGTGACGCGCGGTATACCCGACGTTTTCCAGATCGTTGTGTTTGCCTCCGGCGCGCACGCTCCTCTGCGACGTGGTGGCGCGTTTATAAGGGCGTGGCTCCTTTCCCAGGAACACATCCTTGAACTGGACCATGCCAGAATTGGTGAACAGCAGCGTCGGATCGTTGCCCGGCACGAGCGGACTGGAGGACACCACGGCGTGTCCGCGCTGAGCAAAAAATTCCAGAAACTTGCTGCGGATTTCTGCTGATTTCATAATTTGGCTTCGAGCGGGTCGCGACAGGCACCCGCAGGTCCAGCTATCCTGAGGTAAAAGTTTGAATTTTCGCCTGAATCAGGCGCACATGCAAATCCGCGCGAGCGTCCTGTCGCGGCCTGGGCCGGTGCGTGCGAACGCGTTCAGCTGAGGCCGACCCCAAGCAGCTTGCCGATGACGTAGGTCAGCGCGCCTGCCGCGGCGCCAATGGCAAGCATGCGCAGACCGTCGCGCAACGCGCTTCTGCCGGTGAACAGGCTGATGGCGGCGCCGATTGCAAACAGAGCCAGCGCGGTGACGCCGATCGAAACGACCAGCGCCGATCCTCCGCTGATGGCGAAGAACGGCAGCAGCGGCATCAGCGCGCCGGCGGCGAACGAAAGGAAGGAAAAAATTGCGACCCCCCAGGGTGAACCGAGCTCTTCCGGATTCAGACCCAGTTCCTCGCGCGCGAGCGTATCCAGCGCCTGCGCGGGATCGGCAATGATAGCCTTGGCCAGCTTTAGCGCATCCTCGCGTGCAAGGCCGCGTGCGGCGTAAATCAGGGCGAGCTCCTCCGCTTCCTCCTCCGGGTATTGCGCGAGTTCGTCGCGCTCCAGGCCGATCTGATGCTCGAACATTTCGCGCTGCGAACGCACCGACACGTACTCGCCCGCCGCCATCGAAAATGCGCCGGCCAGCAGCCCGGCCACGCCGGAGAGCAAGATGATCGAGTTGTTGGCCGAGGCTCCAGCGACGCCAAGAATCAGGCTCGCGTTTGACACCAGGCCATCGTTGACGCCGAATACCGCGGCGCGCAGATTGCCGCCGCCGCTGACACCGCGGTGTCGCTTGCCCACATCGTCCAGCGTAGTCGGCACCGGATGGCCCGGCGCAGCGTGCGAATACACCGACAAGCCGCGCACCTTCATCGCCACCAACACGGCGCGCAGTGGACGCGGGCCGTAGCGGCGCACCAGCGCAGCGACCATGCGCGCGCGCAGGTCCGGTGCGTACTCGGGCGGTGTTGCCCCGGCTTGACGCGCCCAGATCCGCGCCTGGTTCTCGGCTTCGACGGCAAGCCCGAGAAACAGCTCTGCGCGCGGCGTTCCAGATTCGGCTTCGCCCATGACCCGGTAAAGATGGGCCGAGCGCATTTCCTCGCGCCAGCCGTCCAGGGAATTTTCGCTACCAGACATCAGTCTGCGTCTCCGGCTTTGAGGACCTGGCGTACCGCTTCGGCAGAGAATCCGCGCCCGGCGAGAAAGCGCATCTGCCGGCCGTGCTCTGCTGCGCTTTGCGGCAACGCGCCGAATTTTCTTTGCCAAGCGGCGCTGCAGTTCTCCAGTTCCTGCGCGAGCGCCCGCTCCACCGTCTGCTCGACGACTTCAGCCGATACGCCGCGGCTCCTGAGGTCGTGCTCGATCTTGAGGCTGCCGAATTTGCGCGCCAGCGCGTTGGCGCGGGACTCCGCGAAACGCGTTTCCGACAGCCAGCCGCGCGCAACCAGAGCGTCGAGCAACTGTTCGACCTGCCCGGGATCTTCGCAGTGTGGGGAGAGCTTGCGCTTCATCTCGGCGCGAGTATGCTCCCGCCGCGCAAGCATGGCCAGTGCCCGCCCGCGCAGCGAGATTTCCCTTTTTGCCACGGGTAATTCGCCCCTGCATTACCCCGCTACGACAGGCAGAGCGGCGGCCGGCTTGGCGCTAGGGTTATTCACGCCGACTGCCTCGCGTACGCGCGCTTCGATCTCCATGGCAAGCTCGGGATGCTCCTTGAGGTAGTCGCGCGCGTTGTCCTTGCCCTGGCCGATCTTGTCCTTGTTGTAGGCGTACCAGGCACCGGATTTCTCGACGATGTCGTGCTTCACGCCCAATTCCAGAATTTCGCCCTCGCGCGATATGCCCTCACCGTAAAGAATATCGAACAGCGCTTCGCGGAACGGCGGCGCCATTTTGTTCTTCACCACCTTCACCCGCGTCTCGTTGCCGATCACTTCGTCGTTTTTCTTGATCGAGCCGATGCGGCGAATATCCAGGCGCACCGAGGCGTAGAACTTGAGCGCGTTGCCACCGGTAGTGGTCTCCGGACTGCCGAACATGACGCCGATTTTCATGCGGATCTGGTTGATGAATATCACCAGGGTATTGGTGCGTTTGATGTTGGAGGTGAGTTTGCGCAAGGCCTGGCTCATCAGGCGCGCCTGCAGGCCCATCTGCGGCTCGCCCATCTCGCCCTCGATCTCGGCCTTGGGTGTGAGCGCAGCCACCGAATCGATGACCACCACATCTACCGAGCCCGAGCGCACCAGCATGTCGGCAATCTCCAGCGCCTGCTCGCCGGTGTCCGGCTGCGAAATCAGCATGTCCTCGACTTTCACGCCGAGCTTCTGCGCATACTGCGGATCGAGCGCGTTTTCGGCGTCGATAAATGCGGCGGTACCGCCCAGTTTCTGCATTTCGGCGATCACCTGCAACGTCAGCGTCGTTTTCCCCGAG
>DAIDTN010000052.1 GCA_027457185.1 Burkholderiales bacterium
CCCCCCCCCGACTCGAGATCGCGCGCGATGCGTTCGCGTTCGGCCGGATTCTTGTCCTGCGACAGTTTGTAGCGGGCATCGATCCGCGTCACGGCGAGAGAAAAGGAAACGATGGCCGCGAGCTTGGCGTCGAAATAGCTCTCGGACAACCCGGCCATCTGTGCGAGGTAGTCGGGATCGTGCTGGCGGATGAGTTTCTGCTGCAATTCCATCTTGGCGGTGCGCTCCTCGATCAGCGCCGGCCGGCCATAGGCATGCACCGCGACATAGTTCCAGGTGGGCACGTTCTGGCGGCTGTCGTAGTGCCGCGGCGAGACGTAGGCGTGCGGCTGCATGAATATCACCAGTGCGTCGGCCGCTGCGGAAAAATCGCGCCATTGCGGATTGGCGCGGGCCATGTGCGCGAGCAGGGTGATGCGGCCGTCCTCCTCCTCGATCACGAAGGGCAGGTGCGTCGCCGCCAGCCCCGCCGGTCCTGCGGTCGCCAGCGCAGCGAAGGAATACGCGCGCATGTAAGCGAGCAGCGCCGCACGATCTTCGGACTGGTTATGCTTGGGTACGTACATCGCCGCGCTTATCCTTTCTTGTCGCCTGCCGCACAATCGTGCACATCGGTGCCGGGAAAACCCTGTTTCAATTCGTTCAGTTTGGCCGCCAGGCCCGGATCGGCATCATGCACCTGGAAATAAGTCTTGCCCGTCTGTGCCTCGCGCGCGGCGACAGTGGCACTCTTGACACCTTTGGCTCGCAACGCGGCAAGGCGCGCCTTGGCCGCGTCCTCGGTCTTGAACACCCCCAGTGAGATCGCATCGCGCCATTTCGGATCGTCGGGCACGATGAAATAATCGTCCACGCCCAGGCGCTTCAATTCGGCCGCCTTCTGCGCCGCCGACTGGCGGCTGGCGAGTGGCGGGATATAGACCCAGAAACCTGCAGCATCCTCCTGCTTGCGCTGGGTCAGCTTCGCGCCCAGCGCCAGCGGCTGCAACACCTGCTGCGCGCGCACCGCATCGGCGCCGGTGAATCCGCCCCATTCGAGGCAGACGGTGGACACTGGGGCGGCCGCCTGCTGCGGCTCGGGCTTGCGCGTGAGCGCCGCCACCTGCTCGGGCCGCAACAGGCGGATTTTCCCCGGATCGAGCTGCTGGCTGAGGATCTGCGCATCGCCGTCGGCGCGGGCGCCGGAACTGAACCAGGAATAAGCAAAGAACAACGCATTGCCCAGCGCGAGAAAGAAAAACAGGGTGCGCATCGATCAGGCCTTTTGCATACCGGCCAGCCCCGCCTGCGCCTCGCGCGCGAGAGCCTGGCTGATGCAATGCAGTCCCTCCAGCACCAGATTGTCGTGGTAGCGAAACACGATGGCAAGGTGCGGCGTCAGCGCCTTGGCCGCCCCGCCCGAGACCAGGCACAGCAGGTCCGGATGATCACGCCGGTACAGATCGTAGATGCGTTCCACCGCCCCGGCCTGTGCGTGCTGGCAGCCGCTGACAATGGCGTCGACGGTCTGCACCGGGTACTCGGTGTATACGCCGTCGGCATCGGGCAGCGCTGCGGTCTTTTCATGCAGCGAGCGCAGCATGGTGCCGACGCCCGGCATGATGCAGCCGCCGGCGAACTGGCCCTGTGCGGTGAGCAAGTCGATGGTGGTGGCGGTACCGCAGCACACCACCAGCACCGGGCGCGCCCCATGCAGCGCGCGCGCGCCGATCAGCGCGGCCCAGCGATCGCTGCCCAACTGCGCCGGGTTGCGGTAGCCGTTTTTCACCCCGCACTGCTCGTCTTTCGGGCTCACCCAGTACGGCGGGGGCGCGTCGGGCCAGATTTCGAGCAGGCGCAGCATCGACGCGCGCACGCGCGTGCCGGCGACGTTTGAAATCACGATTTGCGCCGGTGCCGGATGCTTGCGCAACTGTGCCGCAAGCGTCGGAATTTCCTCCAGCAGCGCGTGGCCGGACTCGAGGCAGCTCGCGTGCGCCGGCACATCCAAATTCGCCTTGTAGCGGCCCCACTTGACGAAGGTATTGCCGATGTCGACCAGCAGTTTGTAGGGCTCGTTCATGTTGGCGGCGGAAAAAGGGTGCCTAATTCTACGGTGAAACGGGCCTTTTAGTCTGTAACAATACGAGCGGATATCCCCATGCGGGGACTTCCCCATCGAGGCGGATCGGGACCTTCGGTCGCCTCCGCTGGTGCTCCCCTGAGTCGAGCCGTAGCAAAAAAAAGGCATTTTGCTACGGCTTCCAGATGGCATCCAGCGGATAAATCGGCCGCGCGAGCTTGCGGTAGCGGTACACCGACAGGTCGGCATTGGTGACGCCGGCGCCGGCGCATTCGACGATATGCGCGGCGATCGGCTTGAAGCCGGCGCGGTAATGGATGCGCGACTTGAGCATGATATAGCGCTTTTTCGTCGGTTCTATGCCGCAGTGGCGGAAAATCACCAGGTCGAAAGGCTCGTGGTGGCGCTCGGTGACCACGATCTGCGCGCGCCCGGTATCGAGAACCGCGGTGCGCCCGAGGTGGCTTTTCAAACCGGTATACATCGGCCCGGCAAATACGATTTCGCCGTCGGTGATGTTACGCACGCGGCCGGCAAGCTGCAGCGGCCGGCCCGCGAGGCCGATCGCTGGCATGTCGGTCTTGCCACCGAGCAGCAGGTTGACGTTGTTGCCGATGCCGGCCTCGACCATCTGCGCCACGGCCTGCGGATCGCGGATGGGCGCGATGGCGACGTCATCCAGGTTCTGCCTGAGTATTTCCTCTACAACCAGCATCACATCCTGGGCGCCACCCGAGCCGCAGTTGTCGCAATGGTCGATCAACAGGATCGGGCCGGGCTGCGCGTTGGTCCCGAGTGCGCGCGCCCGCGCCACCGATCGCGCCAGCGGCTCGGGATGGAACACATATTCAGCACGGCGCTCCCAGGCGATGGCGAGCATGCGCTCGCACACTTCCTGCGCCGCGGCCCGCGCACCTTTGAAGCTAACGGCGGTATCGGCCAGCGCATCGGCCACCACCACGGCGGAGACACCGGTGTAAGGCGTGTCGGCATGGGGAAAACCGGGCAATAGCGTCGCCGCCAGCACGCGGCCGGATTTTTCCGTGGCGCGGGCGTAGGCGAGGATGTCGCCCGAGGGCCCGTCCTCGGGCGCGTGGCGCATCACCGAGGAAACCAGCGGCAGCCAGCCCCAGGCCATCACCGGCCGCACCGCCCCGCGCAGCGATCTGGCGAGGATGTCGCCGGCGAGCAGCCCGGCTTCGTACATATCGACATGCGGATAGGTTTTGTAGCCGGTGATGACGCTGGCGTTGGCGACAATGTCCGGCGACAGGTTGGTGTGATAGTCGAGGGTCACTGCGATCGCCAGTCCGGGGTGAATGCGGCGCAGGCGCTTGAGGATCTAGCCCTCGGCATCGTCGCAGTCCTCGACCGCCATGGCGCCGTGCAGGTCGAGAAAACAGGCGTCGCAGCCTGCGCGCACCGCCGCTTCCAGCGGCTGCAGCAACGCTTCGAAGGTTTCCCGCGTAGCCATGTTCGAGGGCCAGGACTCGGCCGCGATCGGCGTGACCGCTTCGGCGCCCTCGCGCCGGGCGATGTCCAGAAATGCCGCGAACGGGGTATTCGAGCCGGCGAACGCCTGGCGCGCGTCCTCGCCGTAGCTCGGCCCGTTGCCGTGGCCGAACGCCGACAAGGGCGTCGCGATCGGCGAAAACGTATTGGTCTCGTGCTTGATCAGCGCGATGACGAAGCGCTTGCTCACACTGCTGCCCCCTTGAACGCGGAGGCCAGCGGTGTAAGGGAGTTGGTCTCGTGCTGAGAACCACCGATGGCGATCAGGGCCATACCCGCTCCAGGCCAGTTGTTGCCTCTGCCGCCTGCCCGGGCGCGGGCGGCGAGCAAGATTACCGTGAATCGGTGCGGCGCAGCAACCGCGCTGCGCTTGCCCACTGCGTCCGCTTCAGCCGGCGCGCAGCGACAGTTCGCCGTTGACGCAGCGCTCCACTCCACCGTCTGTCTCCAGCAACAAGGCCCCGTCTTCAGCCACGCCCACCGCGCGGCCCGCCATCGATCTGCCCTCGCCCGAGGACAGCGTGACCAGCCTGCCCTGGTGCGCATGGCGCGTCATCCACTCTTCGCGCAGCGGCGCGAATCCATGCGCGGCGAACTGTTCCAGCACCTGCTCCAGTTCGATCAGGAGCGCGGCAAGCAAGCGATTGCGCGGCGGCACCTGCGTGGCTATCGTGGCGAGGTCGGTCACCGGCTGCGCGATGGCATCGCGCATGGCTGAGCGCAGGCGCACGTTGATTCCGATGCCAATCACCGCCGCACTCGGTCCCGCCGCATCGCCCTGCAGCTCGATGAGTATCCCGCCCAGTTTGCGTCCGGCGTGCAGCAGATCGTTCGGCCACTTGAGCTGCACATCTTCGATGTCCAGGGATGCAAGCGCGCGCACCACGGCCACCCCTGCCGCGAGCGACAGTCCCCCGAGGCCCGCGGCGCCCTGGCGAAAGCGCCACAACAGGGAAAAGGTGAGGCCACCACCCAGTCCGGATTGCCAGCGGTTGCCGCGCCGGCCGCGCCCGGCGCTTTGCAGTTCGCAGGCGATCACGCTGCCCAACGGCGCGCCGCCGCGCGCGCGCGCGAGCAGCAGCGTGTTGGTGGAGGCACAGGTATCGAGCAGTTCCAGCTGGAAATCACGCGCGCCGAGTTGCGCGCGCACCGCGGCCGGGTCCAGAAACTCGTAGACTTCCGCCAGGCGATAGCCGCGGCCAGGCTGCCGGCGCAGATCGAGGCCGAGTTCCTCCAGTTCACGCAGCGCCAATCGAATGGCAGCCGGCGAGGTGCCCAGCTCGCGCGCTAGCGCTGGGCCGGAACGCAGGTTTGCGTCCGCGAGCAGGCGCAGCAGATCGAAGCGGTTGAGTTGCATATTATGATTTAACGCAAACCCGGTGGTTGCGCCGATGCTAGCATGAGCGGGCACTGGTCCGGGGCGTCGCGAACGAGCAGGGATGTGAGTCCCGTGCGCCAGACGGGTTTACTGTAATATAAGCGCCATAGCGGACTAGCATAATCATTGATTGTCTGCCGCTTCCCCTCGTCCTTCCTCTCAAAAAGGAGATCAATATGAAAATGAAAAAACTTTGTCTCGCACTCGCCGCTGCCTGCGCCTTCGGCGCCAGCAGCGCCCAGGCCGCCACGGACATCCAGTTTTGGTACGCGAATACCGGCGCGATAGCCGACGAGATCAACTCGATCGTCAACCGATTCAACGCTTCGCAATCGGCCTACAAGGTGGTGGCGGTATACAAGGGCGACTATTCCACGACGATGACCGCCGCGATCGCGGCATACCGCTCCGGCAAAGCGCCGGACATCGTGCAAATGTTCGAAGTCGGCACGGCCACCATGATCGCGTCCGGAAAAGCGATCAAGCCGGTGTACGAGGTGATGGCGCAGGCACACGAGAAATTCGACCCGAAATCCTACCTGCCGGCGGTGGCCAGCTACTACAGCGATACCCACGGCCGGTTGATGGCGATGCCGTTCAACAGTTCGACCGCAGTGTTTTTCTACAACAAGGATATGTTCAAGAAAGCGGGCCTGGATCCGAACAAACCGCCCAAGACCTGGGACGAAGTAGAGCAGGACGCGCTCAAGCTCAAGGGGGCCGGCATAAGCTGCCCGTTCACCACCGCATGGCAATCCTGGGTGCAGTTGGAGAACATGAGCGCCTGGCATAATGTCCTGTTCGCCACCAAGCAGAACGGCTTCGGCGGCATGGATGCGAAGCTGGTGTTCAACAACGAGGTGCTGGTGCGCCATATCGCCAAGCTCTCCTCCTGGGTCAAGTCGGGACTGTTCGTTTACGCCGGACGCACCAACCAGCCCGATGCAAAATTCACCGGCGGCGACTGCGCCATGTATACCGGCTCTTCTTCCGTCTATGGACTTGCCCAAGGCACCGCCAAGTTCGCATTCGGCGTGTCTGAGCTGCCGTATTATCCCGATGTCAAGGGCGCGCCGTATAATACGATCATCGGCGGCGCGAGCCTGTGGGTGATGGGTGGCAAGAAGCCGATCGAGTACAAGGGCGTGGCGAAGTTCTTCACCTTCCTGTCGTCGCCGGAAATCCAGGCCGAGTGGAGCCAGAAAACCGGCTACGTGCCGATCACCAAGGCGGCCTACGAGCTCAGCAAGAAGGAGGGCTTCTATGAAAAGAACCCGGGCACCGACGTGGCCATCAAGCAACTGCTGCTGAGAAACCCGACCGTAAACACCAAGGGCATACGCCTGGGCAATTTCCCGCAGATCCGCACCATTATCGACGAGGAACTCGAAGCGGTGTGGGCGCAGAAGAAGGGGCCGAAGCAGGCGCTGGACGATGCGGTCACACGCGGCAATGCGGAGCTGGTCAAATTCGAGCGCGCCAACAAGGCTGGGGCGCGCTGAATTCTGAGCAACTGAACGATTGACAAACGGCCCCACGGGGCCGTTTGTCATACTGCATGGAAAAGCGCGCACAATTTCCCGTAAGCTGGCTGCCCTACGCGCTGGTGGCACCCCAGCTCGCCATCACCATCGTATTTTTCATCTGGCCCGCGGCGCAGGCAATGTGGCAATCCCTGCTGGTGCAGAACGCCTTCGGCACCAATACCGAGTTCGTCTGGTTCGAAAACTTCAAGGTACTGTTCGCCGACCCGATCTACCTCGAGTCGTTCAAGGTCACCGCGCTGTTCTCGGCGCTGGTCGCCGTCCTTGCCCTCGGCATCGGGCTGGTCCTCGCTGCCGCCTGCGATCACGTGCTGCGCGGCGCCAGGGCCTACCAGACGCTGATTATCTGGCCTTATGCGGTGGCGCCGGCGATCGCGGCGGTGCTCTGGGCCTTCATGTTCAACCCGACCGTGGGCATCCTCGCCTACGGGCTGAAGAGCCTGGGCTACGACTGGAATCACATGCTCAACAGCGGCCAGGCCATGGCCCTGGTGGTGATCGCCTCGGTATGGAAGCAGGTGAGCTACAACTTCCTGTTCTTCCTCGCCGGCCTGCAATCGATTCCGAAGTCGATGATCGAGGCCGCCGCCATCGACGGCGCCGGACCGGTGAAGCGTTTTCTGACCATCGCCTTCCCGCTGCTGTCGCCGACTTCGTTCTTCCTCCTGGTGGTGAACCTCGTATACGCCTTTTTCGACACCTTCGGCGTCATCGACGCGACCACGCAGGGTGGGCCGATGACGTCGACCACGACCCTGGTGTACAAGGTGTACCAGGATGGCTTCATCGGCCTGGACCTGGGCGGTTCGGCGGCGCAGTCGGTGATCCTGATGACGATCGTCATTGCCCTGACCGTGGTGCAGTTCCGCTATATCGAACGCAAGGTGCAGTACTGATGATCGAACACCGCCCAGGGTTCATTTTCTTCTGTCATGCCCTGCTGATCGCGAGCATCGTGGTGGTGGTATTCCCGCTGTATATCGGTTTTGTCGCTTCCACGCACACTGCCCTGCGCATGCTCCAGTACCCGCTGCCGCTGCTGCCGGGCGGCGAAATCCTGCACAACTATGCCACCGTGCTTGGGCACGGCGTGGAAGGCGCCAGCACCGCGCCGGTAGGCCGGATGATGTGGAACAGCCTGGTGATGGCGCTCACCATCGCCATCGGCAAAATAGTCATATCGATTTTGTCGGCGTTCGCCATCGTCTACTTCCGCTTCCCGCTGAAGAACTTTTTCTTCTGGATGATTTTCATCACCCTGATGCTGCCGGTGGAAGTGCGCATCCTGCCGACCTACAAGGTGGTGGCGGATCTCTGCCTGCTCGACACCTACGCCGGACTGAGCGTGCCCCTGATCGCCTCGGCCACGGCGACCTTCCTGTTCCGCCAGTTTTTCCTTACCATCCCGGACGAGCTGATGGAGGCGGCGCGCATCGACGGCGCCAGCGCGATGCGCTTTTTCTGGGACGTGGTGCTGCCGCTGTCGAAGACCAATATCGCGGCGCTGTTCGTGATCCTGTTCATCTACGGCTGGAACCAGTACCTGTGGCCGCTGCTGGTGACGACGCAGGAGGACATGTACACCGTGGTGATCGGCATCAAACGCATGATCCCCGGCGGGGACGCCGCGGTGGCCTGGAACCTGGTCATGGCCACGTCCATGCTCGCACTCGCGCCGCCGGCGCTGGTGGTGCTGGTGATGCAGCGCTGGTTCGTCAAGGGACTGGTGGACACGGAGAAATAGCGCATATGAGCGCATTGCCATACACGGCGTCTTACTCGAACATTGCCGCGTGCGACAAACGTCCTTGCGCGCTGCGCGCGCCAACCGCGTTTGCTGTACGGATAAAGAGCGCATCCGCACAGCAAACGCGGTTATGGTTAACAACAAGAATGGTGTGGGATTTTATACAAGATCGTCGATTGTGCACGGATGTGCCTTTTATCCGTGCGCAATCGACGATCCGCGCGGACGGGGTCTCGTCCGCGCAAAAAATAGCACCACTGTTACGAACGGGAGACGCGACCTTAGTCGCCACGCATAACAATGGCAAAACTCGAACTGCGCAACGTCAGGAAGAGCTTCGGCAGCCTGGAAATCATCAAGGGCGTGTCCATCGAGATCGCCGACGGCGAATTCGTCGTCATCGTCGGGCCATCGGGCTGCGGCAAGTCGCCGCTGCTGCGCATGGTAGCGGGGCTGGAGGCGATCACCAGCGGCGAGATCCTGATCGGCGAGCGCGTGGTCAATCAGCTCGAACCCAAGGACCGTGACATCGCCATGGTGTTCCAGAATTATGCGCTCTACCCGCATATGAGCGTGCGCCAGAACATGGCCTACGGCCTGAAAATCCGCGGCTTCGCCAAGGACGACATCGAGACACGGGTGCAGCGCGCGGCGAAAATCCTCGAACTGGGCGATCTGCTCTCGCGCCGGCCGCGCGAGCTCTCCGGCGGACAGCGCCAGCGCGTGGCCATGGGCCGCGCCATCGTGCGCGAACCTTCGGTGTTCCTGTTCGACGAGCCGCTGTCCAACCTGGACGCCAAGCTGCGGGTGCAGATGCGGCTGGAAATCCAGAAGCTGCACCGCAACCTGGGCACCACCAGCGTCTATGTCACCCACGACCAGGTCGAGGCGATGACCCTGGCGGAGCGCATGATCGTGATGAGCGCCGGCCGCACCGAGCAGATTGGCACTCCGGCCGAGGTATACCAGCACCCGGCGACCCAGTTCGTCGCCGGGTTCATCGGGTCGCCGGCGATGAATTTGCTGCGCGGCCGCGCCGATGCAGCCGGCCTCGCGCTCGCCGACGGCGGGCATCTTGCCCTGCCCGTGCCCGCAGCCCTGATCGGTCGCGAATTGGTGCTCGGCATCCGCCCCGAGCACCTCGAGGTGTGCGCGCCTGAGGAGGCGCTGTTCACCCTGCAGACGGAAATGCGCGAAATACTCGGCGCCGACATCCTGGTGCACGGGCTGTTCGGGAAGGAATTGCTGGTCGCGCGCCTGTCGGCCATGGAGTATCCCGCGCCGGGGCAGGCGCTGCCTCTGCGCGCCCTGCCCGGCTGCCTGCACTGGTTCGATGCCACCAGCGGCGCGCGGCTCGAATCCGCGTGAAACCCTGGCCTTATCCGCGCATCATCGCCCATCGCGGCGGCGGCGCCCTCGCCCCGGAAAATACGCTGGCCGGCCTGCGCAAGGCGAAGGAGCGCGGCTTCGCCGGCGTCGAGTTCGACGTCATGCTCGCCGGCGACGCCACTCCGATCCTGATGCACGACCAGCGGCTTGAGCGCACCACCAGCGGCCGCGGCGCGATTGCCGAAACTGCGTATCGCGATATGCGCAAGCTCGATGCCGGCAACTGGTATTCGCGCGAGTATGCGGGCGAACCGGTGCCGAGCTTCGAGCGCGCGGGCCGGCTGTGCGTCGAACTCGGGCTCTGGGCCGACATCGAAATCAAGCCGTCCAAGGGCTATGAGGCCGAAACCGGGAAGGCGGCGGCGCTCGCCGCGCGCGAGCTATGGCGCGATGCGCCGGTGCAACCCCTCCTGTGCTCATTCCAGCCGGCGTCGCTCGCCGCGGCTAAGGAGGCCGTGCCCGAGTTGCCGCGCGGCGCGCTGACCAAGACCATCCCGCCGGACTGGGAGCCGTGGATGCAGAAGCTCGGCTGCGTGTCGCTGCACTGCGATTACCGCATGCTGCTGCCGCAACAGGCACGCTCGGTGCGCGACGCGGGATACTGGCTGCTGTGCTACACCGTCAACGATCCGGAAATCGTGCGCGTGCTGTTCGACTGGGGCGTGGATGCCATCGTCACCGACCGGCTGGATTTGATTGCGCCCGATTTCAAATAGCGGCGCCGTCGCGCACTGGCGGCGGCTGCAGCCGATCCCGGGCACGAGCCTCGAGCGGGCTGCGCAAGCCCCTGGTTTCCATGCAATCGGATATTTGTCGGGGCATTTCGGTTGCCTGACCTCCTCGACAGATCGATCTGCTTGAACGGTGATAAGGCGCGGCGCAAAATGGGGTTTCGAAACCACGTCATCCAATCACTTAGGCATCCGCCATGGTGCCGCCGGGATCATGCTCTACCGTCTTGCCGCCGACGTCGTCCTGCTTCTCCATCTGGCTTTCATCGTATTTGCCCTTCTGGGGGCTGCGTTCGCGGCGCGCCGGCGCTGGCTCGTCCTTGTTCACCTTCCGGCCGCCGCATGGGGCTTTTTCGTCGAGCTCACCGGTCGCATCTGCCCGCTCACGTACGCCGAGAACTTCCTTCGCATCAGAGCCGGCCAGTCTGGCTACACGGAAAGTTTCATCGAGCACTACCTCCTGGCAATCATCTATCCTGCCGGCCTCACCCGGGAAGTCCAGTTCGTTCTCGCCGGGATGGTCGTCGTCATTAATGTCGCAATCTATGCCTGGCTGTTCTACCCCCGCCGTGCATCGATCTGAGCGGATGCCTTCCATCGAAGCGGCGCCGCGCCGCCAGGGCGCGTCCCGCCGCTTATGCCGCACGTCGGTCAACGCAAAATAACCTGGCCCCCGGCATTTTCCGACGAGTGGATATAATCCGTCATATGAAAAGCTACCGAAAAGAACTCTGGTTCGACGTCCCCTCTCGCTGCGCTTTCGTCAATATTACCTCCCAAGTACGGAAGTGCCTTCTTGAGAGCGGCATCAAGGAAGGACTCGCGCTCGTAAATGCCATGCACATCACGGCGTCCGTCTTCATCAACGATGACGAGCGCGGGCTACACCACGATTATGAGACCTGGCTGGAGGAACTGGCCCCGCACGAACCAGTCGGCCAATACCGCCACAACGATACCGGGGAGGACAATGCCGATGCGCACCTCAAGCGACAGGTGATGGGGCGAGACGTGGTCGTGGCGGTAACGGAAGGGAAGCTGGATTTTGGACCCTGGGAGCAGATCTTCTATGGAGAGTTCGACGGAAGACGAAAGAAGCGCGTATTGGTAAAAATCATAGGGGAATGAAGAATGATCCTTGCAAGCAAGCGCTGTCTAGCTTCGGGTGCAAGCCACGCCTGTCGGCGCGACTGACCAACATGCCAGGGCCCACTCCCATGCAGGGAAACGAAATGGAACATCGCCCGCTCGCGCGCTACGGCGTCGTCGCCCAGGCCTTCCATTGGGCCACGGCGATTCTGGTGCTGGTCGCGTTCATCTACGGCCCGGGCGGATCCGAGCAGCGCGTATACGCGCCTGCCGGCGATTTCGACCGGCAGCTGCACGAGACGCTGGGCTTGTGCGTATTCGCGCTGGTCCTGATGCGCATACTGTGGCGCATGGTCGACACGCAACCGGAGCCGCCGGCGGTTCCGCGCTGGATGGGCATCGCGGCGAAGGCGGTGCAATGGACGCTCTATCTGCTGCTGTTCGCGCTCCCGCTCACCTCCATCACCGGCGCGTGGCTCGAGGGCCATCCGCTGACGCTGCTCGCAGGCGTGAAGATTCCGCCGCTGCTCGGGCTGTCACACGATGTCGGTGCCACGATCGCGCACATTCACACCTGGCTTGGCGATGCAATCCTCTGGCTCGCGGGGTTTCACGCGCTCGCCGCGCTCTTCCATCACTTTGTCCTCAAGGACGGCGTGCTCGTCTCGATGCTGCCGCGCTGGTTTGCGCTGCGTCGAACGAACGAACGTTGAGAAAGCGGAGTTCCATTGCCTATGCCCATAGTGTATCGCAGTCTGTTCCTGCTCCTGTGGACGGCTTGGGCGCTGTACTGGTGGGCCCTGTCATTCAACGTCAAGGTCGCCGCGCGGCGCGAGTCGCGCTGGTCGCGCCTGTTGCACCTGGGCCCGCTGCTGCTCGCGGCGCTGCTGCTCTGGCTTCCAGGCGCACCGCTCGCATTCCTCGGCGAACGCTTTCTGCCCGTGGCGGCATGGTCGTTCCGGCTTGGGGCCGTCCTGACGGGCGCAGGTCTGCTGTTTACGGCGTGGGCGCGGCGGCACATCGGCAGAAACTGGAGCGCCATCGTCACCATCAAGGA
>DAIDTN010000053.1 GCA_027457185.1 Burkholderiales bacterium
CCAGCTCGCGGCATCGAGCAGGTCTGCGTGATGGCGCAGGAAGCAGGCGCGCACCCGTGCGTCGGTGAGCAGGAAGGTGGCGAACTCCTCCGGAAAGACGTCGCTCGGCCCGACCGCATACCAGGGCTCGGCGGCGAGTTCCTGTTCCTCGGTTTGCGGCTTTGGCATCTGGCGGAAATTGCAATTGGTCAGGTAGTCGATTTCATCGTAATCGTAGAACACCACACGGCCATAGCGGGTCACGCCGAAATTCTTGAACAGCAGGTCGCCGGCAAAAATGTTGGCCGCAGCCAGTTGTTTGATCGCCAGGCCGTAGTCCTCGATGGCGCGGTCGCGCTGCGCATCATCGGCCTGGTCGAGGAAGATATTGAGCGGCACCATGCGCCGTTCGATGTACATGTGCTTGATCACGATGGTGTCGCCCTCCTCCTCGATCACAGAGGGCGAAAGCGCGCGCAGTTCTTCGAGCAGTTCCGGGGTGAAACGCTTTTTCGGAAAGGCGACGTCGGAGTACTCCAGCGTGTCGGCCATGCGGCCGACGCGGTCGTGGTGTTTCACCAGCCAGTATTTTTCTTTGACCAGCTGGCGCGTGACCTCCTTCGGCGGCGCGATCACGTCCTTGATCACCTTGAATACGTAAGGGTAGGAAGGCAGGGTGAACACCGACATCACCAGGCCGCGAATGCCCGGCGCGACGATGAAGTCGTCGCTGGAATGGCGCAAATGGTGGAGAAAGTCGCGGTAGAAAAGGTTCTTGCCGTGCTTTTGCAGTCCGAGCAGGGTGTAGATTTCCCATTGCGGCTTGTACGGCAGCAGCCCGCGCAGAAACTGCACGTAGGCCGACGGCACCTCCATGTCCACCAGGAAGTAGGCGCGGTTGGTGCTGAAGAATATGTCGAGCTGCTGGCGCTCGAGCAGCACCGTGTCGAGGAACAGCTTGCCGTCGCGGTCGTGCAGCACCGGGATCACGAACGGATAGTCCTGGTTGCCGTTGATCATCCTGCCGACGAGGTAGGCGCCCTTGTTGCGGTAGAACAGCGATGACAATATCTGTATCTGGTGGTTCGCCTCGAGGTGCAGCGGCCGCGGCAGGATCCTGCGCCACATGCGCAGCACGCAACGCAGGTCGCGTTCGAGGTCGGCAAACGAACGCTGCACGCCGATGTCGCGCAGCATGCGCGCAAGCGTCGGGCGCAAACCGTATTTCCCCGGGTAGTAAGAGCGATAAGACGGCGGATCGGCCTCGATGTGCTCGGTCGACACCGCCGGCCGCACGAAAATGAACTTGTTGTGAAAGTAAGTCCGGTGCAGGATCTTGCAGCACACCGAATTGAAGAAGGTCTCGGCGCACTCCGGCTGCTTGTGATAGGTCAGCAGGCCGATGTAATGCAGCTTGATCTGCTCCCAGGCGGCGTCATCGCGCGAATCCGGACGGAAGCCGCGCTCGATGTGTTCCACCGCTTCCATCACGCGCTTGTCGTAAAAATCGATGCGCTCGCGCGCCGCCTGCTGCACCGCGGTCCAGTTGCCGGTCTCGAAATGGCGCTTCGCCGCCTGGCAGGCTTCGCGGAAAATGCGGTAATGCTTGTTGAACCCCTGCAGCATCACCTGTGCTACGCTCAGCGCAATATCTTTTTGCTCGGACGCCGGCGCTATCGGCTGGATGGCCTGCTGCATGCGCACGCGCCTAGCTCACGCGAACGCCGTCTTCGAATCGTTCGCCCGCATTGATTTCGCTGAACGCGCTTAATGGATAGAACGCGCGGAAATCCGCGTCCACCTTGTCATAGGGGAAGTCCGACCAGGCGCCGTGGTCCTTGACGTATTCCATATGGCGCCGCTGCTTCGCATCATAGGGCTGGAAGATCGCGTCCGAACGGCCGTCGAACTCGGTCGGCAGCACGCCGAAACGCGCGCACAGCTCGATGTTGAATGCCGGCGCGGCTTTCACCCACTTCCCCTCGAGATACATCACCGCATAGCCGTGGTGCATGAAATAGGTCGTGCCGCCCATGAGCGCCTTGAGCTTTTCCGTGGTCAGGTGGTTGACCACGTCGGACAAACCGATGGCGCAGGCAATGCCCTGCGCGCGCGCGGCCGCGGCGAGCAAAATGGCCTTGGGGATGCAGAATGCGGATTTCGCCGCGAGCACGTGGCTGGCGACGTAGATGGCCGGATCGAGGCGCATCGAAAACGGATCGTAGCGAATGCCGTCACGCACGGCGTAGTACAGCTTCACTGCACGATCGATGTCGTTCGTCGCGGCACCCGCCGCCCGCTGCGCAAAGCGGCGCACGGCGTCGCTGTCGGAATCGAGAAAACGCGTGCTCTGCAGGTATTCCGGCCCGGGTTCTGGTTTGCTGCCAGGAGGTGTATGGATCATAGCTTCGCATTGTAGCAAGTTGACCGTCTATTTTCCCCCGGTCATCGCCTCCGGCCGCACCCAGGCGTCGAACTGCTCCGCCGTGACATAGCCCAGGGCCCGCGCGGCTGCGCGCAGCGTCTCGCCTTTCTCGTGGGCGCGTTTGGCGATCTCGGCCGCCTTGTCGTAGCCGATATGCGGGTTGAGGGCGGTGACCAGCATCAGCGAGTTCGCGAGCAGCGCCGCAATGCGCTCGCGCCTGGGCTCGATCCCCGCCGCGCAATGCTCGTCGAAGCTGGACGCGCCGTCGGCGAGCAAGCGCGCGCTTTGCAGGAAATTGTAGATGATCAGCGGCTTGTATACGTTCAGTTCGAAGTTGCCCGAGGCGCCGCCGATGTTGACAGCGACATCGTTGCCCATGACCTGGGCGCACAGCATGGTGAGCGCTTCCGCCTGGGTCGGATTGACTTTGCCCGGCATGATCGAACTGCCCGGCTCGTTCTCCGGGATCGAGAGCTCGCCGATGCCGCAGCGCGGTCCTGAGGCGAGCCAACGCACGTCGTTGGCAATCTTGGTGAGCGACGCAGCGACGGTCTTGAGCGCGCCGTGCGCGTACACGAGCGCATCGTGCGCGGCCAGGGCCTCGAACTTGTTGCGCGCCGTCACGAACGGCAGTCCGGTCAGGCGCGCGAGTTCCCCGGCCACGCGCTGGGCGAATTGCGGATGCGCGTTGAGGCCGGTGCCGACCGCGGTGCCGCCGAGCGCGAGCTCGCACAGCTGCGTCTGCGCCGCCTGTACGTGCGCTATGCCGTGCTCCAGCTGGGCGACGTAGCCCGAGAATTCCTGCCCCAGCGTCAGGGGTATCGCGTCCTGGAGATTGGTGCGTCCGATTTTGACGATGTCGGAAAATGCGGCCGATTTATGGGCGAGCGTAGCGCACAGCCGGTCCAGTGCCGGCACCAGCGCGCCGCTCAGCGCCTGCACCGCCGCCACGTGCATGGCGGTCGGGAAAACGTCGTTCGAGGACTGGCCCCGGTTGACGTCGTCGTTGGGATGCACCAGGCGCGCTTCGCCGCGCTC
>DAIDTN010000054.1 GCA_027457185.1 Burkholderiales bacterium
TTGGGCGCGGCGCCGAAGCGCGTCGCTGCGCCGGAAAAGATCTTCGACACGGTCGACAGCTGCGCGTGGGTCTCGAGACCGATAACGGTTTCCCAGTCCATCGCCTATTCCACCCCCACCGGCTGGCGCAGATGCCAGTCGGTCGCTAGCTGGTACTGGTGCGCGGCAGCCAGCATCTGCGCCTCGGCGAAATAATTGCCCGCGATCTGCAGCCCGATCGGCATGCCGCCCTCACCGAAACCGCAGGGAATCGACATCGCCGGCAGGCCGGCGAGGTTCGCCGCGACGGTGTAAATGTCGATAAGGTACATTTGCACCGGATCCGTTGCCTTGGCGCCGAGCGCGAAGGCAACGCTGGGCGAGGTCGGTCCCATGATCAGGTCGCACTGCTGGTAGGCCGCGGCGAAATCCTGCGCGATCAGGCGGCGGATTTTTTGCGCCTTGAGATAGTAGGCGTCGTAGTAGCCGTGCGACAACACATAGGTGCCGATGAGAATGCGCCGTTTCACTTCCGCGCCGAAGCCCTGCGCGCGGCTCTTCGCGTACATGTCGGCGAGGTCGCCGTATTCCGGGGCGCGATAACCATAGCGCACACCATCGAAGCGCGACAGATTGCTTGATGCCTCGGCCGGCGCGATCACATAATAGGCGGGCACCGACAGCCCGGCATTGGGAAGGCTGATGGTGACCCGCTGCGCGCCCAGCTTCTCGAATTGCGCCAGCGCCGCCTCCACCGCCGCCGCGACGTCGCTGGCAAGACCGCCGCCGAAATATTCCTTCGGCACGCCGATGCGCAAGCCGGCAAGCGGCTTGGCGCGATCTGCGGCCGGCGCTTCGAGCGCGCGCGTATAGTCCTCGGCCGGCCGCTCCAGACTGGTCGAGTCGCGCACATCGAAACCGGCCATCACGTTCAGCATCAGCGCGAGGTCCTCGGCGCTCTTCGCCATCGGCCCGCCCTGGTCCAGGCTGGAGGCAAAAGCGCCCATGCCGTAGCGCGAGACCAAGCCGTAGGTCGGCTTGATGCCGCAGATGCCGCAGAGAGCCGCGGGCTGGCGGATGGAGCCGCCGGTGTCGGTGCCGATCGCCGCCGGCGCCATGCGCGCGGCCACGGCGGCGGCCGAGCCGCCGCTGGAACCGCCCGCAACCCGGGTCCGGTCCCAGGGATTTTTCACCGGACCCCAGAAACCGGTTTCGCTGGACGAACCCATCGCAAACTCGTCCATGTTGGTCTTGCCCAGCATCACCGCTCCGGCCGCATTGAGTTGCTCCACCACGTGCGCGTCGTAAGGGCTGACGAAGTTGGCCAGCATTTTCGAGCCGCAGCTGGTGCGCCAGCCTTTGGCGCAGAAAATGTCCTTGTGCGCCACCGGAATGCCGGTCAGCGGCTGCGCCTTGCCCGCCGCGATTTGCGCATCGGCAGCGCGCGCCTGCGCCAGGCTGCGCTCGGCATCGATGGTCAGAAATGCATTGAACCCGGGATTGAGCCGTCCCACGCGATCCAGACAAGATTGCGTCAGCTCGACGCTGGATAGCTTTTTCTGCGCCAGCAGGGCGGACAGCTGTTTGAGGGTGGCGTTGAACATTTGGGCGCGCGGCGCGCGACCCGCTGCGCATGCAGTCCGGGTCCCGCGTCGCGGGTGTTATTCGATCACTTTCGGCACCAGGTACAGCCCATCCTCCACCTGCGGCGCGATCGACTGGTACAGTGCGTGCTGGTCGGCTTCGGCGACCCGATCCTCGCGCAATCGCTGCGCCACGTCCTGGGCGTGCGCCATCGGCGCGACGCCCTCGGTATCGACCGACTGCATCTGCTCGATCAGCTTGAAAATGCCGTTCAGCTGGCCCTGCGCAGCCTCCGCCTCGGCATCAGTAATTTCGATGCGCGCGAGCCAGGCGACCCGTTTGACCTCCGGCAAAGACAGGGACATGGAATTTGCGCTTAAATGGTGCGTTAAAGTGCGGTATTATAACGTATTTACCAGCCACATTCGGATTGGAACACTATCAAATGTTCGCATTTTTACGCGGTTATTTTTCCGATGACCTGGCCATCGACCTGGGCACCGCCAACACCCTGATCTACGTGCGCGGCAAGGGCATCGTGCTCGACGAACCTTCGGTGGTCGCCATCCGTCAGGAAGGCGGCCCCAGCGGCAAGAAGACGATTCAGGCAGTGGGCAAGGAAGCGAAACAAATGCTCGGCAAAACGCCGGGCAATATCGTCGCCATCCGTCCGATGAAGGACGGCGTGATCGCGGACTTCACCGTGACCGAACAGATGCTGAAGCTGTTCATCAAGAAGGTGCACGTCTCGCGCCTGCTTTCGCCCAGCCCGCGCATCATCATCTGCGTGCCCTGCGGCTCGACCCAGGTCGAGCGGCGCGCGATCCGCGAGTCGGCGATAGGCGCCGGCGCGTCGCAGGTTTTCCTGATCGAGGAACCGATGGCCGCGGCGATCGGCGCCGATCTCCCGGTGGCCGAGGCGACCGGCTCGATGGTGGTGGACATCGGCGGCGGCACCACCGAGGTAGGCGTAATCTCGCTCGGCGGCATGGTGTACGCGGGCAGCGTGCGCGTAGGCGGCGACAAGTTCGACGAAGCGATCATCAACTACATCCGCCGCAACTACGGCATGCTCATCGGCGAAGCCACTGCGGAAAAAATAAAGAAGGAAATCGGTTCCGCCTTCCCCGGTTCGGAAGTGCGCGAAATGGAAGTGAAAGGGCGCAACCTCGCCGAAGGCATCCCGCGCAGTTTCACCATTTCCTCGAACGAGATCCTGGAGGCGCTCACCGATCCGCTGAACAGCATCGTCAGCGCGGTGAAATCCGCTCTCGAGCACACCCCGCCGGAACTGGGCGCGGACATCGCCGAAAAAGGCATGGTGCTCACCGGCGGTGGCGCGCTGTTGCGCGACATCGACCGCCTGCTGATGGAGGAAACCGGGCTGCCGGTGATCGTGGCCGACGATCCGCTCACCTGCGTGGTGCGCGGTTCGGGCCTGGCGCTGGAAAAAATGGACAAGCTCGCCTCCATCTTCACCAATGACTGAACCCGGCCATGGGTGAGGGGCAATGATCAAAGGCGGGGTTCGCCGCCCGATTCATCGCCCGGCTCGCGTCACCCTCTAGCGCCTGCGTGGAACATCAGCCGCCACCATTCTTCAATCGCGGCCCGGCGCCCCTGGTGCGCCTCACCTTTTTCGCGTCGCTCGCAATCCTGGTGATGGTGCTCGATGCGCGTTTTCGCTATGCCGACAACGTGCGCCAGGTGGTCGCGCTCGCCGCCTATCCGCTGGAGCGCATCGCGATGGCACCGGTGGACCTGTTCCATGGCACAGTCAATTATTTCAGCACCACCGCGGCGCTGCGCGCGGAGAACGCGGAGCTCAAGATGAAACAGTTGCGGGCGGCGCCGGAACTGCTGCAGCTCCAGGCGTTGGAAGAGGAAAACAAGCAGCTGCGCCGCGTGCTCGACGCGCAGCAGCGGCTGCCACGCAAGTCCGTATTCGCCGAGATTCTCTACGCCGCGCGCGACCCGTTCTCGCGCAAGGTGGTCATCGACAAGGGTTCGCAGAAAGGCATCCAGGCCGGCGAGCCGGTGATCGACGATGTCGGCGTGATCGGCCAGGTGACGCGCGTGTACCCGCTCATGAGCGAAGTGACGCTGCTCACGGACAAGGACCAGGCGATCCCGCTGCAGGTGCTCAGAACCGGGTTGCGCGCGGTCGCCTATGGCGGCGCCGAGGGCGGCATGCTTGACCTGCGCTTCATGCCGTCGAACGCGGACATCAGGAACGGAGACGTTCTGGTCACCTCGGGCATCGATGGGACTTACCCGCCGGGGCTGCCGGTGGCCACGGTGGCGCGCGTCGAACGCGATGCGGCCTATGCGTTTGCCAAGGTCACGCTCGCGCCGACCGCTGGCATCGACCGCTATCGCCAGGTGCTGGTGCTGTCGAACGAGGCGAAAGCGCCCCCGCCAGAAGCCGAGCATCCGGCGCAAGAATCGCCAAAACCGAAGCGCCAGCGCAAGGCCGGATAAGGTGCAACTGCAGCCGCATCCACAGCGCATCCTGTTGCCCGCCAAAGTCAGCTTCATCGCGCTGACCCTGGCGCTGGGGCTGCTGTTCGACCTGCTGCCCTGGGGTCAAATCGCAGTCGTGCCGGACCTCACTGCGGTGGTGCTCGCCTTCTGGTGCATTCATCAGCCGCGCCGGGTCGGCATCGCTGTCGCCTGGACCCTGGGCCTGTTGATCGATGTCGGCAACGGCGCATTGCTCGGCCAGCACGCGCTCGGCTACTCGGTTCTCGCGTTTCTCGCTTTTGCGGTGCACCGGCGCATCCTCTGGTTTCCGCCGTGGCAGGAGGCACTGCAACTGCTGCCCTTGTTGTTGTCGACACGGTTGCTGATGCTGGTGATACGGATTTTCGCCGGCGCCGACTTTCCCGGCTGGACCTATTTCGCCGGCTGTTTCATCAGCGCGGCGCTGTGGCCGGTGTTGAGTTTTCTGCTACTGCTGCCGCAGCGGCAAGCGGAAACAATCGATGAGAACAGGCCGATCTAGATGCTGCAAACCGGCAGATGAAGTCTGAAGAAAGCCGTTCGGCACGCCACCAATCCGCCTGTATATCGCGCGCTCCCCGTGCTCGGCGCGGGTTTGCGTCTGGTTCCTAGCCTTTAGTTTGTCGCCACCGGGATGCGTTTAACCGAATTCAAGGATCATCAGCAAGAATTGCATTCCTTCCGCCTGCGCATCGGCATCGCCGGAGGGGTCGTAGTCGCCGCATTTTCACTGCTGCTGCTGCGTTTCGTCTACCTGCAGATAGTGCAGTATGACTACTACCACACCAAGGCCGAGGACAACCGTATCTCGATCGTGCCCATCATGCCCAACCGCGGACTCATTCTGGACCGCAGCGGCATCGTGCTGGCGCGCAACTATTCGGCTTACACCCTGGAAATTTTCCCGGGCGAGGTCACCGATCTGGAGAAAACCATCGACGAGCTTGCAAGCATCGTCGAGATCCGCCCGAGCGATCGCATCCGCTTCAAGCGTCTTTTGATCGAATCCAAGGGAGCCGACAGCGTGCCGATCCGCACGCGCCTGACCGACGAGGAGGTGGCCAAGTTCGCCGTCAACCGTTACCGCTTTCCTGGCGTCGACATCCGGGCGCGGCTGTTCCGCCAATACCCCCTGAAGGAGATCGCTTCGCACGTGATCGGCTACATAGGCCGCATCAACGAGCGCGACGCCAAGCGCATCGACGACGAAGGCCTTAGCGCCAACTACAAGGGCACGGACCACATCGGCAAGACCGGGCTGGAGCAAAGCTACGAGAACGAACTGCACGGCAACACCGGCTACGAGCAGGTCGAGGTGGACTCCGCCGGCCGCGGCGTGAGAACCCTGTCGCGCACCCCCGCCACCACGGGCGACAACCTGGTGCTGACGCTGGACATCAAGCTGCAGCAGGTAGCGGAGCAGGCCTTCGGCGACAACCGCGGCGCGCTGGTGGCCATCGACCCGGCCACCGGTGGCATCCTTGCCTTCGTTTCCAAACCAGGCTTCGACCCCAACCTGTTCGTCGACGGCATCGACCCGGCGAACTGGGATGCGCTCAACAACTCGCCGGATCGCCCGATGGTGGACCGCGCGCTGGCCGGAACCTATCCGCCCGGTTCCACCTTCAAACCCTACATGGCGCTGGCAGCGCTGCAGTTGGGTAAACGCACGCCGCAGTTTACGATCAATGATCCCGGCTATTTCCAGTTCGGCGGTCACCGCTTCCACGACGACAAACCGGGCGGCCACGGCGTGGTCGATATGTACAAGTCCCTGGTCGTTTCCTGCGATACCTATTACTACATGCTCGCCAACGATATGGGCATAGACAATATCGCGCGCTTCATCGGCCAGTTCGGCTTTGGCGCGAAAACCGGCATCGACATCGAAGGCGAGGCTACAGGCGTGCTGCCCTCGCCGGAGTGGAAACGCAGGCACTTCAGCAAGCCAGAACAGCAGAAGTGGTATGCCGGCGAAACGATCAGCGTCGGTATCGGCCAGGGCTACAACGCCTACACTCCGCTGCAGATGGCGCAGGCGATGGCGACGCTCGCCAACAACGGCGTCATGTACCGCCCGCACCTGGTCGACTACGTCGAGAACATCCGCACCGGCGAGCGCACCCGGATCGAACCAAAACTCGTGCGTACCATACCGTTGAAGCCGGAGAACCTCGAGGTTGTCAAACACGCACTGGCCGGCGTAAATATCGAGGGCACGGGCGCGCGCGCCTTCGCCGGGGCCGAATACACCAGCGCCGGCAAGACCGGCACGGCGCAAGTCGTGGCGTTAAAGCCGCACGAAAAATACGACGAGAAGCGCGTAACGGAGCGCCACCGCGATCACGCGCTGTTCGTCGCTTTCGCGCCGCTGGAAAACCCTAAAATCGCGCTCGCGGTAGTGGTGGAAAATGGCGGTTTCGGCGCGGCCGCTGCGGCGCCGATCGCGCGCAAGGTGCTCGACTACTATCTGCTCGGCAAGAAGACCGACCAGCCTGCCGCCGCTGCTCCCGGAGAAAAAGGCGATGATTAGATGTGTATTGAATAAGGACGCCAGGGCGGGAACGGAAGAGCCCCCGTGCCTTCCCTGGTCCTTTTTAAATTTCCCAAGCCAGCGGCTGTTGCGCCGGGCGCTATGCGGCGGCAAGCAGGAATATCGTTGATGCACGCGAATTATCAACAGCGGTTCAAGAATCTGTGGCTGCGCTTCACCGACAAAATCGACGCACCGCTATTTGCGCTCGCATTCGCTCTGCTCGTGCTCGGCTTCATCACGCTGGCGAGCGCCGCGCAC
>DAIDTN010000055.1 GCA_027457185.1 Burkholderiales bacterium
GGAATACCACCGGCTCGCCGAGCGCCGCGGCGTGTCGCAGCATTATGCCCAGATCGAGATGCGCCGGCGCCTGACTCTGATCGGCGCCATGATGATGCACCGCGGCGCGGCCGACGGCATGCTTTGCGGCACCTTCGGCACCCACGCGCTGCACCTGCACTACGTCGATCAGGTGATCGGCTTGCGCCCGGGCGTGAAGAATTACTACGCCATGAACGTATTGCTGCTGCCCAAGCGCACGGTGTTCATCTGCGACACCTACGTCAATTTCGACCCCGGTGCGGAGCAGGTAGCCGAGATGGCGGTGCTGGCGGCGGAGGAGATACGCCGCTTCGGCATCACCCCCAAGGCGGCACTGCTGTCGCATTCGAGCTTCGGCACCAGTAACCAGCCCACCGCGGTGAAAATGCGCGAGGCGCTGGCGCTGATTCGCGCGCGCGCGCCCGAGCTCGAAATCGATGGCGAGATGCATGGCGATGCGGCGCTGTCCGAGGACGTGCGCCGCGCCGCATTCCCGCACTCGCGCCTTAAGGGCGAAGCGAATCTGCTGCTCATGCCGACGGTGGACGCGGCCAACATCGCCTTCAATTTGCTCAAGACGGCGGCCGGCGACGGCATTTCCCTCGGCCCGGTCCTGCTCGGCTCGGCCAAGCCGGTACATATCCTTACGCCCTCGGCGACGGTGCGGCGCATCGTCAACATGGCGGCATTGACGGTGGTGGACGCAAACGCTGCGCGCAGCCAGCTGCAGCTTTCGCTCTAGCAGTTGCATGGAACGGGCCAAACCCAAAGCAGGCCTGATTCTCACCGGCGGCGGCGCGCGTGCGGCCTACCAAGTCGGCGTGCTCAAGGCAATCCGCGACCTGCTGCCCGATCAGGCGAAAAATCCCTTTCCCATCCTATGCGGAACCTCAGCCGGCGCGATCAACGCCGCGGTGCTGGCGATCTATGCCGACGATTTTCGCCGCGGCGTGGGCTATGTGCTGGAGGTGTGGGAGAACTTCCATGTGAAGCACGTCTACCATGCGGATCCCTGGTCCATGCTCATGACCAGCGCCCGCTGGTTCGCCTCGATGCTATGGATCAAACGCAACAGCCCGGCGTCGCTGTTCGACAACGCGCCGATACGCGAGACGCTGGAAAAGACCCTGGATTTCGCACGCATCCAGGAAAACATCGACAAGGGCGCGCTGTATGCGGTGTCGGTCACCGCCTCGGGCTATTCCTCGGGGGAGAACGTTTCCTTCTACCAGGGCGGCCCCGGGCTGGAGGCCTGGGAACGCACCCAGCGGCTGGGCGCGGCGACCACGCTCGATGTCGACCACCTGATGGCGTCCTCGGCCTTGCCCTTTCTTTTCCCCGCGGTGAAGCTCAATCGCGAATACTTCGGTGACGGCTCGATCCGTCAGATCGCGCCGATCAGTCCGGCGCTGCACCTGGGCGCCGACCGCGTGCTGGTGATCGGCACCGGGCGCGCGCAGACCGAGGCGGCGCGGGTGCGCTCCAGCCTCTATCCTTCGATTGCACAGATCGCCGGCCACGCGCTGAACAGCATTTTCCTGGACGGTCTGGCGGTGGATCTGGAGCGTCTGCAACGCATCAACCGCACGGTCAGCCTGATACCGGAGGACAAGCGGCTCGAAGCCGGCTTGCATCTCAAGCCGGTCAAGGTGCTGGTGATCTCGCCGAGCGAGTCGATCGAGCGCATCGCCGGCCGGCACGTGCAGGAACTGCCGCGTATGCTGAAATTCGTGCTCGGCGGCATCGGCGCAATGAACCGCAGCGGCTCCAATCTGGCGAGCTATCTGCTGTTCGAGGAGACCTATTGCCGCGCTCTCATCGACCTCGGCTATCGCGATACTTTCGCCCAGCACGACGCGGTGGTGGAGTTTGTGGGCGCCGGGCGATGAAATTGGATTAAACTCACAATTCCCCATCGCGCACCGAGGTGTCGCCATGTCCGACCCGCTGCCGGATCCGTTTGAGTTCGTGAAAAAACTGTGGAACCCAATGGGCTTGCCGATGCCCGGTATGGTTGCGCCCACGCTCGACGTCGAGGCGGTGGAAAAGAAGATCACCGACCTGAAATCGGTGGAGAACTGGCTCAATCTCAATCTCAATATGCTGCGCCTGTCGATCCAGGGCCTGGAGATGCAGAGGAGTACGCTGGCGGCGATGAAAGCGATGCAACCCGAGCCGGCGGGCGTCGTCACGGAAGGGGATAAAAATCCTTTCCCCGATCCGGCCGCCTGGTTGGCGATGATGCAGGCGGCCGCCGCGAGCGCTGCGGCCAAGCCGGCCGAGGTGAAACCAGCGGAGGCGACGCCGGCCAAGGGCAAGCCCAAATAGGAAGCGGTGCCGCCCGTCGCGCCCGGGCTTGCGGCTTGCGTGGATCGAGACCAATTTTTTGCTGTAACATGACGGTCCGTTTCGGTTCGGCCCCGGTGGTCTGCGCGCAACCCGTCCGTCAATTTCCGTAGTTCAATTTCTTTGTTGGGAACAGACCATGTCAAAAGCGATCCGATTGCACAAACAAGGCGGCCCCGAAGTCATGGTGTGGGAGGACATCGAGGTAGGCGAACCCGGACCGGGCCAGGCGCGCGTGCGCCATAGCGCCTGCGGACTGAATTACATTGATGTCTATCACCGCTCAGGCTTGTATCCGCTGCCGCTGCCGAGCGGCATCGGCATGGAAGCGGCTGGCGTGGTCGAAGCGGTCGGTCCGGGCGTGGCCAATGTCAAAAAGGGCGACCGCGTGGCCTATGCCTCCGGGCCGGTTGGCGCCTACGCCGAAGTGCGCCTCATGGCTGCCGATCGCCTGGTGAATCTGCCAGATGGCCTTTCCTTCGATCAGGGTGCGGCGATGATGCTGCAGGGCATGACCGCGCAGTATCTGCTCAAGCGCACCTACAAAGTCCGGAGCGGCGATACCATCCTCATCCATGCGGCGGCGGGCGGTGTCGGCCTGATTGCCTGTCAGTGGGCGAAGGCGCTGGGCGCGACGGTGATCGGCACCGTCGGCTCGGACGAGAAGGCGGCGCTGGCGAAGGCGCACGGCTGCGATCACGCCATTGTCTACACGCGCGAGAATTTCTCCCAGCGAGTGAAGGAAATCACCGGCGGCGCTCTGCTGCCGGTGGTGTACGACTCGATCGGCAAGGATACCTTCGTCGGCTCCCTGGACTGCCTGCGCCCGCTCGGCATGATGGTGAGCTTCGGCAACGCCTCCGGCCCGACTCCGCCGTTCGACTCGGGCATGCTCGCCTCGCGCGGCTCGCTGTTTTTCACTCGGCCGAGCCTGGTGCATTACACGGCCAAGCGCGAAGACCTGGTGGCGACGGCGAAGGACCTGTTCGACGTCGTCCTTTCGGGCAAGGTGAAAATCGAGGTGCGGCAGCGCTACGCGCTCAAGGACGCCGTGCAGGCGCACCGCGACCTGGAGGCGCGCAAGACCACCGGTTCGACGCTGCTGATTCCTTAGAATCCGTTGCAAAATGTTTTTGCATCGGTCAAATACACGGGAGTATGAGGGGAGATATCCCCTCATGTCGCAACAGGCCCTTAAGCGCGAGAAGGGGGAAACAAGATGGTTTTCGAACTCCGCCAGTACCGGCTGAAACCGGGCCAGCGCGAGCGCTGGGTCAAATGGATGGAAGAAAAGATCATCCCCTACCAGGTCGCGCTGGGGGTGGTCGTGGTCGGCAGTTTCATCGCCGAGGAAGATCCGGACTTGTACGTGTGGATCCGCAGGTTCGACAGCGAACCGGAGCGAGCGCGCCTGTATGCCGAAATGTACGAGAGTCCGACCTGGATCAACGAAATAAAGCCGATCAACGACGGCATGATCATCCGCGAGAAGATCCAGGTGACGCGCCTGCTGGCGACGCCGAAGTCGGTCATCCGCTAGCAACGCGCCGGCGCTGGTCGCGCCGGGGTCGGCCGGATTTCGGACTACAATCAAGCGATGACATCAGGCGCAAGCGAGGTGCAAGAAATCATCAGCCGCGCCAGCGAAGCGTGGCTGCGCCAGCGCTTCGCCGGCGGCCAGGCCGTGGCGCCGATAGCGGCAGGAGATGGTCATTTGTGGCGCCCGGCTGAGGAACTGCGGCCGGCGGCGGTGCTGGTGCCGGTGGTGCGGCGCGAGGCTGGGCTCACCGTTCTGCTTACCCAGCGCACCGACCACCTGTACGACCACGCCGGCCAGATCAGTTTCCCCGGAGGCCGTAGCGAGGCGCACGATGAATCGCCCGCAGCCACGGCCTTGCGCGAAACCTTCGAGGAAATCGGCCTGCCGCGCTCCCTGGTCGAGGTGCTGGGCGCGCTGCCCGAGTACACCACGGTTACGGGCTACCGTGTTACCCCGGTAGTGGGGTTGGTGAGTCCGCCGCCGGCGTTCAAGCTGGATGCGTTCGAGGTGGCAGAGGCGTTCGAGGTGCCGTTGGCGTTTGTTCTCGATCCGGGCAACCATCAGCGCAACACCCTGCAGTACCAGGGCCGCACCCGGCATTACTACGCCATACCTTATGAACAGCGCTATATCTGGGGTGCGACGGCGGGAATGCTGATGAACCTCTACGCGTTTCTGAGCGCATCCTAGCCGAACGGCGGTGTGATCCGCACAGCCGGTTTTCTATTGGTCACCATGGTTAAATCCCCTATGCGTTTGAGCCGGTTTGCCTCGTATGGTATCTTCGGGTCTGTCCCCGGTCGCTTTTGACCGCGCCGCTGTGAGAGTCCCGCATCCCCCATGAGCCTTGTCTCGCTGATCATCGCCCTGCTGCTCGAGCAGTGGCGGCCGCTGGCCGACCGCAAGGAACTGGTGTCCTGGGCCGCGCGTTTTGCGGATTACCTGCAGCAGCACTTCAATGCCGGCGAACGCGGACACGGCGTAATCGCGTGGGTGCTGGGCGTAGTGCCGGCGATGTTGCTTGCGGCGCTTGCATATTACCTGCTCCATCGTCTGTCGCCGCTGCTGGCGCTGGCATTCAACGTGCTCATACTCTACGTGACCATGGGTTTTCGCCAAGTGGGCCATTATTTTACCGACATCCATTGGGCGCTCAAAAGCGGCGATCTGGACCAGGCGCGCGCCATCCTTGGCCAGTGGCGCGGCGCGAGCTGCGAGCGGCTGAATGCGGAGGAGGTGGCCCGCCTCACCATCGAAGAGGCGCTGGTGGCTTCGTACCAGCATGTGTTCGCAGTGGTGTTCTGGTTCGTGCTGCTGCCCGGGCCGATCGGGGCGATCCTCTATCGAATGTCGTCTTTCCTGCACCGGCGCTGGGCCGAGAGCAGCGATGCCGAACTCGCCGCATTCGGCAGCTTCGCCGGGCAGGTGTTTCGGCTGCTCGACTGGGTCCCGGCGCGATTGACCGGGATTGCCTTTGCGGTCGTCGGCGATTTCGAGGATGCGGCCTATTGCTGGCGCACGCAGGCGGCGAAATGGCCCGACCCCTCGCTCGGCGTCGTTCTTGCCAGCGGTGCCGGCGCCATGGGCGTGCGCCTGGGCATGCCTTTGCTTTCTGAACTGAGTCCGCTCGACCGGCCGGAACTGGGCCTCGGCGACGACGCCGACGTGGGTTTTCTCGACAGCACCGTCGGTCTGGTTTGGCGCGCGCTGGTCGTAATATTGTTCATATTGCTGCTGCTGGGTATTGCGCGAGCGCTCAGCTAGCGCGCTGCAGCGGTCTCTTAGATTTGTGGCCGCAGCGCGCCGCAATGCCAGCACGCGCTGAATTGACCTTCCAGTGCTTCGCCGCAGTCGGGGCACTGCCACGGCGGCGCGGCCATGGGCGCGCCGCCGAAGTCGGCGACAATGCGCCGCGCGCGATCGAGATCGCGCTCGTCCAGCAGCCACAACTCGGGCGCGCATTCCGTGAACGGGATTTCACCGGCGAGCCGGCTGAGCAACTCGTTCTTGATGTGGCAGCGGATGCCCTCGGCCTCTAGCAGATTC
>DAIDTN010000056.1 GCA_027457185.1 Burkholderiales bacterium
GGATTCTTTTCGGGGTTTTCACGGGCGCCTTTCTGCGCTGCTGAGGCGCGCGATAAGTGTGTGAGCAGGACGAATCTTACGCTATTCGGAAAAAGTACTGATCGCGCGCCGGCGCGACTGTCCGCTGGGAGCGCGGCCGGCAATGCCGCGCGCGCTCTGAAAATTCACTTACTTGTCAGCCCGCGGCGCAATCAGGGTTTTCCCTAGCCCTTGGGAACGCCAGCGTGGCAGCGCACTCTCACTCCTTCTGTCCAGAATAAGTGATGCTTGATTCAGGTCAAAGGCGCCTGCACCAATCCCGGCACGATGCGAGGCTGGGATTATCTGCATGACAGCTGCAATAGGAGGAGAGCGTCTTGGATAAAAGCGAATGGGAAATTGCGTGGAGCAACTTCTTGAGCGTTGATGTTGCCGAGATGGACGACGAACACCGGCAATTCATCGCGCGCGTGAACGAACTGAACCGGGCGATCGTCGAAATCGAAGACAAGGCGACGGTCGCGCGCGCGATGGACCTGATGTTGATGGAAGCCGCACGCCATTTCAAGCACGAAGAGCAGCTGCTGGCACGGTGGAATTATCCGGAGACCGCAGCGCACGCTGCCAAGCATGCGGAGCTCACGGCGCAGTTCGATCGCACCGTGAAAGAATTCGCCGCGACCGATATCAGCTTCGTCTGGGCGCTTAAAGGCCTGCATATCAAACAGCTGTTGGTCGGGCATCTGTTGAACGAAGATATGAAATACCGGGACTTCCTTCGGGCACAGGGAACGCCGCGCGGCAGCTGAGGCAAAAAAAAACCGGTGGCGCTTGTTGAAACGCCACCGGTTAGAAGACGGGATTCCAAAGGAGGAGGAGGAGAAACCCCGCAGATGAATAGTACAACAATAAATTGTGCAGCGCAATAGTTTTTTTCAGACAACCTGGACAGTGCGGTCTCCTCATCTGCTTTCCTGATGCTAACCATCAGATAATGCGGTATGGTGCATCGCATCAATATGGTATAAACAGCGTGCGAGGGGGATTTACCGCGGAAAATTGATTCTATGATTATCAGACCACTGACGCTGTACGAGCGGGAAGCCGTCAGACATTTCTATCTCGCGCTTGTGCCGGACGACCGCCGCAAGCGCTTCTGCTGTTCGCTTTCCGATGAAACCATTTCTAGTTACGTGGACCGGCTTGATTTCAGCCGGGATACGATACTGGCTGCGTTTGATGAACACGCGCAGGTGATCGGATTGGCAGAACTGGTCCGCGGCGCGGGCGCCGGTGAAATGGCGTTTTCGGTACTGCCCGATAGGCGCGGCCAAAGGATAGGCACCAAATTGCTGGAAAGGCTGCTGCTGCGCGCCAGGATATGCGGCATAAGGAAAGTGTTTGTCATGTTCCTTTCCGACAACACGCCCATGCGCAGGATGGCCAGTCGCGCGGGAATGGCCATCAGCTCGATTGATGGCGAATCTCATGCCGAGCGCGACCTGTCGGCCGCAAACGCAGACGACCTGGCCCGCTGGCTCATCGAGGAAGGCTTTTCGCACAGCGGCTATTTCGGAACTTTGGGAATTGCCCACTGGGGCTCGCTGCTGAACCCGTGCGCCAGCACCTCGCCGGATCCGCTTGACGCGATTGTTCCCGCGGCCTGACTGACACCTGAGCGGCGGCAATTCGCGGGGCGGGCAATCCGCTCGGATGTTGCGCAATGTCAAGCCGCCGGAACCACGCCGCCCGGACAATGTCCTACGCGGTATTTCGGATTTTCCAAAATTGCCGCGAATTTCGGCGAGCATCATGGGGAGGTATCTCCTCTTTCTGTAACGCGTTCAATGGATGTAGATCGGATTGCGCCACGGAGGAACAGATCATGGCTTTGACCAATATCCAATGCTCCAAGCTCGAGCGCAAGCTCGACCATCAATACAAATCGCTGCTGGAGGAGGTGCGGGACGCGCTGGAGAAAAGCGAAAACCAGCAGTACGTTGAGCTGATCGACATGGCGCCCGCCGACAGTGGCGACCAGGCGACCGGCGATGCCCTGGCCGATCTCAATCTTGCGATCATCGACCGGCACGTGCGGGAATTGCGCGACATCGAGGCGAGCAGGGCGCGCATTGCTGACGGCAGCTTCGGC
This sequence comes from Burkholderiales bacterium, assembly GCA_027457185.1. Classification (GTDB taxonomy): domain Bacteria; phylum Pseudomonadota; class Gammaproteobacteria; order Burkholderiales; family SG8-39; genus 2-12-FULL-64-23. Next base: position 2,132 of record DAIDTN010000056.1, read on the forward strand.
ACTTGCACCGACTGCGGCGGCGGCATCGGATTCGAACGCTTGCTCGCGTACCCGACCGCGAAGCGCTGTTTCAGCTGCCAGCGACAGCACGAAAAGACCTACGCTCACGAGGGCAATCCGAAGCTCTGAGCGAAGCTCACGTTTGACCGAAATCATACCGGCGTTGCACGGACGCGGTATGTTCGCCCTATGCCGCGGAACTTGTATTGCCGGACGCAGGACGCCGACCAACGCAGAGCGAAGAAAGGTCATTCATGAAAAGCCACCGCAGGGAATTCGAGCCGATCGGCAGGGAGCAGTTGCTGCAGGAACTGGTGCACGACAGCTACAAGGCGGGGCGCAAGCTGCCGGATCCGATACGCTGCCCCGATTGCGGCGCCGTATTTCAAAACGGCCGCTGGATCTGGGGTACCGCGCCGGCGAGCGCGCACGAGGAGCGGTGTCCGGCATGCCACCGCATCCGCGATAAATTTCCCGCCGGGTTCGTGACGCTGAAAGGCGCCTTTGTGCAGGCGCATCGCGACGAGATATTGCATTTGATCAGGCACCACGAGGCGAAGGAAAAGGCGGAACACCCGCTGCAGCGGATCATCGCCATCGTCGACAGCGCCGATGGCATTATGGCTACGACCACCGATACGCATCTTGCGCGCGATATCGCGCAGGCGCTGCACCACGCATACAAGGGCGAGCTCGAATTCCATTACAACAAGGAAGATAACCTGCTGCGCGCGAGCTGGACCCGGTGAAAGCACGCGGGTAATCGGCGGCGAGGCGTGCGATCTTACGCTAGCGCCGCGGGTCGACCGGCGTTCGAGCCGGGTAACTTTCGCGCCGCCGAAGGCCGGCTTGTACGTCGGGTCCTGGTTCGGGAAAATAAGGCGGAGATACTCCTGCCGATCGTTTCTCTCCCTGCTTTCGATACTGCGACAGGAGCTTAGGCGGAACGCCGCAATCAGCGTGGCTCCCCGGCGTTTGTGGCAATCCTCGGCACTTTGCCTTAGGATGAACGCAATTTTTCACACCCGCCCGGAGACATCATGCCCCCCGTGATTACCTGCGTCGAAGACCTGCGCCTTCTGGCGAAGAAACGCGTACCGCGCATGTTCTACGACTACGCCGATTCGGGTTCGTGGACCGAAGGCACCTACCGCGCCAACGAGAGCGATTTTGCCCGGATCAAGCTGCGCCAGCGCGTGGCGGTGAATATGGAAAACCGCAGCCTGAAGAGCACGATGGTGGGGCAGGACCTCGCCATGCCCGTGGCCCTGGCACCGGTCGGTCTGGTCGGGATGCAGCACGCCGACGGCGAGATTCTGGCGGCGCGCGCGGCCGAAAAATTCGGCGTGCCGTTCACGCTCTCTACCATGAGCATCTGCTCCATCGAGGACGTAGCCGAGAACGTTGAGAAGTCCTTCTGGTTTCAGCTGTATGTGATGCGCGACCGCGATTTCATCAGGCGCCTGATCGACCGCGCCAAGGCGGCGGGGTGCTCCGCGCTGGTGCTTACGCTCGACCTGCAGATCATGGGACAGCGCAACAAGGACATCAGGAACGGCCTGTCCGCCCCGCCCAAAATCACCCTGCGCAATATGCTGAACATGAGCACCAAGCCGCGCTGGGGCCTGGGCATGCTCGGCACCTCGCGTCGCACCTTCCGCAATGTCGTTGGCCACGCAAAGACCGCCGGCGACCTGAGTTCGCTTTCGGAATGGAGCGCGAGCCAGCTCGACCCGACCCTGAACTGGGACGACGTGCAGTGGATCAAGGAGCGCTGGGGCGGCAAATTGATCCTCAAGGGCATCATGGATGCCGAAGACGCCGAGATCGCGGCGCGCTCCGGCGCGGACGCGATCATCGTCTCCAATCATGGCGGCCGTCAGCTCGACGGCGCGCCTTCATCGATCGCCGCCCTGCCGTCGATTGCGCAGGCCGTGGGCAGTAAGATCGAGGTGCTGATGGACGGGGGCATCCGTTCCGGCCAGGATGTGATCAAGGCGCTTGCCCTGGGTGCCAAGGGCGTGTTTATCGGCCGCGCCTTTGTCTATGGTCTGGGCGCGATGGGCGAGGCAGGTGTGACCAAGTGCCTGGAAATCATTCAAAAGGAACTCGACGTCACCCTGGCTTTCTGCGGTCTGCGCGATGTGAACAAGGTGGACAAGGCGATCCTGGTGCCGGGAACCTATTGAGCTTGCCGCCGCCGGCGTAGCCGCTGTCGCGGAGGTGAACGCGGCGCCCGTTGGCCGCAGCATGGTTGCTTGCACGGCGTAGCGTACGCGCCGTACAAGATCGGGCGCCGTCCTTTATAATCCGGGGCACATGCGCATCCTACTCAGCAACGACGACGGTTATTTTTCCCCCGGAATCGCCCGTCTCGCCGAAGTCCTCGCCGGCGTGGCCGAAATCACGGTGGTGGCGCCGGAGCGCGACCGCAGCGGCGCCTCCAACTCGCTCACCATCGACCGGCCGCTCGCGGTCAAGCGTGCGGCAAACGGGTTTCTGTTCGTCAACGGTACCCCAACCGATTGTGTGCACCTGGCCGTGACCGGCCTGCTCGATCACCTGCCCGACATGGTCGTGTCGGGCATCAACCTCGGCGCCAACATGGGCGACGACACCGTTTACTCGGGCACGGTCGCTGCGGCCACCGAGGGCTATCTGCTCGGCATTCCGTCGCTCGCGGTATCGCTGGCGAGCAAGGTGGGCAGGCATTTCGACACCGCCGCGCGGGTGACGCTGGAAATGGTCGAGCGCTTGCGCCGCGTTCCCATGTCCGGGCCGGTGCTGCTCAACCTTAATGTTCCCGATCTGGCTTACGACGATTTGGGCGGACTCGAGATCACGCGCCTGGGCAAGCGCCACAAGGCCGAACCGGTAATCAAGGAACTCAATCCGCGCCAGGAAACGGTTTATTGGGTCGGTCCTGCGGGTGGCGCGCAGGACGCTGGCGAAGGCACCGACTTTTACGCTGTCGCGGCGCAGCGCGTGTCGGTGACGCCGTTGCAGGTCGACCTCACGCATATGAACCAGATTCCGCTCCTGCGCGATTGGCTGAAACAATGAACCGCCGCGGCCACCCGCAGACGCAAGGCATAGGCATGACCTCGCAGCGCACGCGCGCGCGCATGGTCGAGCGCCTGCGCAAGGAAGGAATCAGCGACGAGGGCGTGCTCGCGGCCCTCGGTGCCGTGCCGCGCCACCTGTTTGTCGAGGAGGCGTTGGCTAGCCGCGCTTACGATGACGATGCGCTGCCGATCGGCTTTTCGCAAACTATTTCCCAGCCCTATGTCGTCGCCCTGATGATTCAGGCGCTGCGCGCCGGGGGGCACGTGCTGGGCAAGGTACTGGAGGTGGGCACCGGCTGCGGCTACCAGGCGGCCGTGCTGGCGCAGCTGGCAACCGAGGTGTATTCGATCGAACGCATCGCGCCGCTGCTGGCCAAGGCGCGCGCCAACCTGCGCGGACTGCGACTTTCTAATCTGCGCCTGAAGCATGCCGACGGCAACCTCGGACTGCCCGAGGCCGCGCCGTTCGATTCCATTATCCTCGCCGCTGCGGCAAGGCAGTTGCCGCAGGCTCTGTTACAACAGCTGGCGCCGGGCGGCAGAATGATATTACCGTTCGGCGCTTCCGCGCAGGTGCTGCGCCTGGTGGAGCGCACTCGTTCCGGCTACGGCGAAACCACGCTGGACGCCGTGCGATTTGTGCCCATGCTGACGGGGGTGGAATGATGCGCGCAGGGACATTGCTGGGTATCGTCGGCTTGGCGGTATCGCTGCTTGCGGCTTGCAGCAGCCAGCCGGTGCAGGCGCCGGTAATTGAACGCGCTCCGTCAGCCGCAGTGCGTCCGCCGCCACCGGCCGGCACGCGCTCCGACGCCTACTATACGGTTCGGCGCGGCGATACGCTGTTCAGCATCGCGCTTGATCACGGCCTCGACTACAAAGATCTCGCCGCCTGGAACAATATGAATAATCCGAACCTGATACGGCCCGGGCAGCAACTGCGGATCAAACCGCCGGCAGGCACGCAGGAAGCGACGGTAACGGTGCATCCTGTGACATCCTCGGGGCCGGTCGAGGCGCACGCCTTAGGCGCGTCGGCGAGCCCGGGGGCAGCGTCCCCGGCGTCTCAGCCCGGCACCCCGGCGCCGGGGAGCGCCGGATCCACGGCGGCTTCGGGCGGGGCGGGCGCAATCGTATCAGAGCCCATAGCGCGCAAGCTGCCGTACTCGCCGGAGAACGTGGCGCTGCTGCAACGTAGTGACGCGCAGTCGAATCCGCCGCCCGCGGCCGTGCCCACGCCGGTACCTGCACCCGCGGCCGCGTCAGCCCCCTCGCCGGCGCCGGCGGG
>DAIDTN010000057.1 GCA_027457185.1 Burkholderiales bacterium
TGACCTCGGGCGACAACTTCGTGTTCAGTTCCACCTTTACCACGCAGATTTGGGACGGCGAACTCGTGCGCCAGCAACTCGACCTGACCACCGGTGCCGTATCGCCCACAGCCGACTGGTCGGCGCAAAATTACTTCACCACGCAAAAAACCGCATCATCCACATGGTGGCAGTCGCGAAAAGTTTACATGGCCGGCCCGACCGCGACCTACCCGCTGCCGCTGTTCAACTGGGCGGACCTGAGCCCGGTGCAGCGGGCGTATTTCATGACGCCGTACATTGCTCCGCCGTCCATTGATCCGCTGTCGCAGTTCTGCATCACGGGCGCGACCTGCCTCTCCGCCGCCCAGCAGCTTCCCTTTGCCACGTACGGAACCCCGCTGGTGAATTTCATCGCCGGCGACCAAAGCAACGAATCGACCGACACCAGCCAGTATTTCCGCCTGCGCACCAACGTGCTGGGCGACATCGTGAATGCGGAGGCGGCATACGTGAGGCTGCCCTTGTACGGCTATGCCGACTCCGGATATTCGGCCTTTGTCGCGGCCCAGGCCGCGATTCCGCGCCAGGGCGAGGTCTATGTCGCCTCCAACGACGGCATGCTGCACGCGTTCAACGCGAGCAACGGCAACGAGGACTGGGCTTACGTTCCGTCGATGGTGATGCCGAATCTGTACAAGCTCGCCGACAAGAACTACGCGAACCAGCACCAGTATTTCGTCGACGGCACGCCGGTGACGGGCGATATCGCTTATTGTTCGACCGCTCCGGCGACGCCCTGCAGCAGCCCCGTATGGAAAACCATGCTGGTCGCCGGGCTGAACGGCGGCGGCCGCGGCTACTACGCGCTCGACGTCACCAATCCCACGCAGCCCACGCTCCTGTGGGAATTCACCGACGCGAACATGGGCTACACCTACGGCAATCCGGTGATCACCAAGCTGCAGAGCGGCGAATGGGTGGTGCTGGTGACCTCCGGCTACAACAACGTGTCGCCGGGCGACGGCGTCGGCCGCCTGTATGTGCTCGACGCCAGTACCGGCGCGCTCGTCCGCACCATCAGCACCGGCGTGGGCAGTATCACCACGCCGAGCGGCCTCGGACGCATCAGCGCCTGGGTGGACAATACCAACGCCGACAATACCGCATTGCGCGCCTACGGCGGAGACATGCTCGGCAACCTGTGGCGCTTCGACATCAACGCCAACATCGGCGCGCCCGGTTACGACGCGCAACTGTTGGTGACCTTCTATGCCGACACCGCCGGCACCGTGACGCAGCCGATTACGACGAAACCCGAACTCGGTCTCATCGGCAGCACGGCGGTCGTATTCGTCGGCACCGGCCGCTTTCTCGGCGCCACCGACCTGGCGGACACGACGCAGCAGACGTTCTACGCGGTCAAGGACACGCTGGGCACGACAACTTACACCAACCCCCAGGCGTCGGGATCGAATTTCATTCAGCAGATCGTGACCACCACCACCTGCCCCACCGGTTCGCCACCGACCATCTGCTCCCTCGGGCAGACGGTGCGCACCAGCACCGCAAACGCGGTGAACTTCGCCGCCAACAACGGCTGGTATGTGAACCTGCCTGACGGCGTGGGCGCCACCAGCGGGACGGGCAGCGAGCGCGACAACACCGACCCGACGCTGGCCTTGGGCACCCTGGGATTCACCACCAACGTCCCCAATTCCGACGCCTGCACCTCAGGCGGATATAGTTATCGCTACGTCCTCGATTACCGCACCGGCGCGCCCGTATCCACTTCGACTACCGGGGTAAGCGCGATAAAACTGGGCAATGCGCTGGCGACGCGCGGCGTGTTCGTGCGCCTGCCGAACAACACGGTGGTGCAGCTGACCCGGCTGTCCGACGGCACCACCATGACCACCAATGTGCCCATCGGCAGCGGCGCCGGTCCGACCCGCCGCATCTCGTGGCGCGAGCTGATCCAGGATCAGTGAGGGCGCGGGTGCGGCGGGAATCCGCCGCACCCCCAGCGCACCCTGCCCGCGCCAAACCAGGTATTGCGGGCTCAGCGCTCCGCTGAAGCGCCAAGGCCCTTGGGCAGGGGGAAAGTCACGCCCTCCTCCGTACCCTGCAACTGGTTCACCCGCTTCGCGCCCAGCGCCTGCAGCCGGGCGATGACTTCCATCACCAGCACTTCCGGCGCGGAGGCGCCGGCGCTGACGCCGACGCGGTTGCGTCCCTGCAGCCATTCGGCGCGCAGCTCCGACGCATCGTCGATCATATGCGCCTCCACACCCAGGGTCTCGGCCACTTCGCGCAGGCGGTTGGAGTTCGAGCTGTTGGGCGAACCGACCACGATCACCACATCGCATTGCGGCGCCATGAACTTGACCGCATCCTGACGGTTTTGCGTGGCATAGCAGATGTCGTCCTTCTTCGGCCCGACGATGCCCGGAAAACGTCGCTTGAGGGCGTCGACGATGGCCGCGGCATCGTCCACCGACAGGGTCGTCTGGGTGACATAGGCAAGCTGGCCGGGCGTCTCGACCTCGAGCAGCGCGACGTCGGCGACTGTCTCGACCAGGTACATACCGCTCGTCGCCTGCCCCATGGTGCCCTCCACCTCGGGATGCCCGCGATGGCCGATCATGACGATGCCGCGGCCCTGTTCGCGCATCTTGGCGACTTCGATATGCACCTTGGTCACCAGCGGGCAGGTCGCATCGAACACCTTGAGCCCGCGCTCCTCGGCTTCGCGCCGGATCGCCGGCGACACGCCATGAGCACTGAATATCACCGTGCTGCCTGCGGGCACCTGGTCCAGTTCGTCGACAAACACCGCGCCTTTCGCACGCAGGTCCTCGACCACGAATTTGTTGTGCACTACCTCGTGGCGGACGTAGATAGGCGCGCCATAAAGCTCCAGCGCACGCTCGACAATGGCGATGGCGCGCTCGACGACGGCGCAAAAGCCGCGCGGATTGGCTAGCAGAACTTCCATATTTCAACCCCGGTGAATGAGTGGGCCAGCGGCCGCCCAGGACTGATGCGTGCGCTCATCGCGCCGCTCCCGCGCGCCTGCTGCGCGGACGAAAACTGTCAGCGACCAGCAGTATTGCGCCGACGGTGATCGCCGAATCGGCCAGATTGAATGCCGGCCAGTGCCAGCCGACGACGTGAAAATCGAGAAAGTCGACGACATAGCCCAGCACCATGCGGTCGAGCACATTGCCCAGCGCCCCGCCCAGGATCAGCGCGAGCGCGAGGCAGAACAGCTTATCGCCCGCATGGCGCGCCAGCAGCACGCTGATCACGACAACTGCGATCAGGGCGATGCCGATAAAAAAGCCGCGCTGCCAGCCGGCCGCGGCCGCGAGAAAACTGAACGCGGCACCTTTGTTGTAAGTCAGCACCAGATTGAAAAACCCGGTGTAGGCGCGCGTCTCGCCATAAACGAAACTCGCGCTGATCCAATACTTGGTGAGCTGGTCCAGCAGCACCACCAGCAGCGCCAGAGCGTACCAGAGCACGAGCTTACGCATGCGCTCTCGCTTCGCCGGTGCCATACAGGTTGGACACGCAGCGGCCGCAGAGACCGGGGTGGGCGGCAGCGGCGCTGACGCTGTCTTTACCAACGTCGGCCCGGTAATGCCAGCAGCGCTCGCATTTGGCGTGCGCGCTGGCGCGCACGATCACCGCCTCGTCGGCGGCCGCGGCGACCGGCGTGAGCGCGGCGCTCGATGTGATCAGCACGAAGCGCAGGTCGTCTTCCAGCGATTGCAGCAGTTCCAGCTTACTCCCGCTCGCGCGGATCTCGACTTCGGCCTGCAGCGAGGAGCCGATTTTTCCGGCGACGCGCGCTTCCTCCAGCTGTTTCTGCACCTCGGCGCGCACACTGCGAATGCTTGCCCAGCGATCCAGCAATGCCTGCGAATCGCCTGCCGCCGGAAACTCGTTCCAGGTATGGGTGAACACGCTGACGTTCCCGTCATTGTCCCTGCCGCGCGCCGCCAGCGCCCAGATTTCTTCCGCAGTGAAGGAAAGTATCGGCGCCATCAGCCGCACCAGGCGCTGCAGGATCTGGTACAGCGCGTTTTGCGCCGAGCGCCGCGCCTTCGAATCCCTGCCCGCCGTGTACAGCCGGTCCTTGAGAATGTCGAGGTAGAACCCGCCCATGTCCTCGGAGCAGAAAGCCTGCAACTTCTGCACCACGAAGTGGAAGTCGTAGTTGCCGTAGTCGTGCGTCATCTCCTGCTGCAGCGACTGCGCCAGCGCGAGCGCATAGCGGTCGATCTCGAGCCAGTCCTCGACCGGCAGCGCGTGCGCCCCGGGATCGAAGTCGGCGGTGTTGGCGAGCAGAAAACGCAGCGTGTTGCGGATGCGGCGATAGCTCTCGACCACGCGCTTCAGGATTTCGTCGGAAATCGACAGTTCCCCCGAATAGTCGGTCGCCGCCACCCACAGGCGCAGGATTTCGGCGCCCAGGCTGCCTGCGATCTTCTGCGGCTCGAGCGTGTTGCCCAGGGACTTCGACATCTTGCGTCCCTGACCGTCGACGAAGAAGCCATGCGTGAGCAATCCCTTGTAGGGCGGCACGCCGTTCAACATGCAGGAGACTAACAGCGACGAGTGGAACCAGCCGCGATGCTGGTCGGAACCTTCCAGGTACAAGTCGGCCGGGAATTGCAGATCGGCGCCATGCGATCCCGCGCCGCTTGCGCTGCCCGCCGGTCCGCCCATGACGGTCTGATGCGTGGAGCCCGAATCGAACCAGACATCGAGCGTGTCCTTGATCTTGACGTAGTGCTCGGCTTCCGCACCCAATAGTTCCTTCGGATCCAGCGTCTGCCACGCCTCAATGCCGCCCTGCTCCACGCGCTTGGCCACCTGTTCCAGCAGATCCGGAGTACGCGGATGCAGCTCGGCCGTTTCCCTGTGGATGAAGAACGGCATGGGCACGCCCCATTGGCGCTGGCGCGACAAGGTCCAGTCGGGACGATTGGCGATCATGCCGCGCAGGCGCGCCTGGCCCCAGTCCGGATAAAAGCGCGTGTTGTCGATGCCGCGCAAGGCGGTCGTGCGCAAGGACTCGGCGGGCTTCACGCCCTTGTAGCCCGGCGGCTCGTCCATGGCGGCGAACCACTGGGTGCTGGCGCGGTAGATGATCGGCGTCTTGTGGCGCCAGCAGTGCATGTAGCTGTGCGCGTAATCTTCACAGTGGAACAGGGCGCCCGCTTCCTCGATTTTCTTCACCACCTCGGGGTTGGCCTTCCAGATCATCATGCCGCCGAAAAACGGCAGCGAGGGCGCGAATTTCCCGTCCGGCATCACCGGCGTCAGGATCTGCTCGTCCTTCATGCCGTAGCGGCGGCAGGAATCGAAGTCTTCGACGCCGTAGGCGGGCGCGCTGTGCACGATGCCGGTGCCGGTATCGAGCGTCACGTATTCGCCCAGATACACCGGCGCCAGCCGCTCGTAGAACGGGTGGTGAAACGCGATCAGTTCGAGCGCCTTGCCCTTGCACGAGGCGAGCACCGTGCCCGTGAGTCCGTAGCGCGCGAGGCAGGCATCCTGCAACTCCGCCGCGAGGATCAGCAGCCCGCGCTCGGTTGAGACCAGATTGTAGACATACGCCGGGTGCGCGTTCAGCGCCTGATTGCCCGGAACGGTCCAGGGCGTGGTGGTCCAGATGACGATCCAGCCCCGGTCCGCCGGAAGTTTGGCCAGGCCGAAGGCCTTGGCGATTTTTTCCGGCTCGGCGAACGCAAAGCCGACGTCGATGGCGAAGTCCTTCCTGTCCGCGTACTCGACTTCGGCTTCGGCCAAAGCGGATCCGCAGTCGAAGCACCAGTTCACCGGCTTCAGCCCGCGATAGACGTAACCCTTCTCCAGTATCTTCCCCAGCGTGCGGATTTCGTCGGCCTCGTTGCCGTAGGCCATGGTCTGGTAGGGATGGTCCCAGTCGCCGAGCACGCCCAGGCGCCGGAAATCCTGCTTCTGCCGTTCGATCTGCAGGCTCGCATAGGCGCGACACAGGCTCTGCGTCTTCTCCACCGGCAGGTGCTTGCCGTGGTGCTTTTCGATCTCGCGCTCGATCGGCATGCCGTGGCAGTCCCAGCCGGGGACATAGACTGCGTCGTAGCCGGCCAAGTTGCGCGATTTGACGATGATGTCCTTGAGGATCTTGTTGATCGCATGGCCAAGATGAATATCGCCGTTCGCATACGGCGGACCGTCGTGCAGGATGAACTTCGGCCTGCCCTTGGACGCGGCGCGAATCGCCTCGTAGATTTTGTTCTGCTGCCATTCCTGCACCCAGCGCGGCTCGCGCTTGGCGAGATCGCCGCGCATGGGGAAAGGCGTATCGGGAAGATTCAGCGTGCTCTTGTAATCAGCCATGGTCAATTTCTAAGGTTGCAGTTGGTCGGATAGGATTCAGGCGCTTTTCGGCGGATAAACGCGCCTGAAATGCCGTGTTCATGCGCGCGCGCTCGCAGCCAAAAACTCTTTGGCTATGTCGCAATCCCGGGCGATGCGGGCCTTGAGCGCGTCGAGGTCGGCGAATTTTTCCTCGTCGCGTATCTTGTGCAGGAAATCGATGCGCAGATGCTGGCCGTAGAGATTGCCGGCAAAGTCGAACAGATGCACCTCCAGCTTAGCCAGTCCGCTGGTATCGACTGTCGGGCGCAGCCCCAGACTCGCCGCGCCGTCGCGCCTGCGCCCCTGCGCGTCGAGCGTGCGTACGGCGAAGATTCCGGACAAGGGCGGCCGGTTGTGCCGCAGTTGCACGTTCGCTGTGGGATAGCCGATTCTGCGGCCGAGCTTGTCGCCATGCACCACGCGGCCGCTGATGCTGTAGGGCCGGCCGAGCAGCGCTTCGGCTTCGGCCAGCCTGCCCTTGGCGAGCGCTGCGCGCACCGCCGAGCTCGATACGCGCACGCCTTCCTGCGCCACCGTCGGCATCGCCTCCAGGCCGAAACCATGCTTGCCGGAAGCCTCCTGCAGCAGCGCGAAATCGCCGGCGCGGCGCGCGCCGAAACGGAAGTCGTCGCCGATCAGCAGCCAGCGCATCCCCAAGCCCGCCAGCAACACCTGCTCGATGAAGTCCTGCGGCGAGCGGTTGGCATAGGCACGATCGAAACGACTGACCTGCACGCACTCGACGCCGTGGGCCGCGAGCAATTCCAGCTTTTCTCTGAGCGAGGTGAGCCGCGTCGGCGCCGTCTGCGGCGCGAACAACTCGAGCGGATGCGGTTCGAAGGTGAGCACGCAGGCGCGCAGGCCCAAGGCGCGCGCCCGTTCCTTGAGCCGCGCAAGCATTGCCTGGTGGCCCCGGTGCACGCCGTCGAAGTTACCGATGGTCAACGCCGTCGGCGATGGCTTGGCGGCGGAAAGGGTGCGGCAAACGCGCATGTTCAGGATCGGCTTCGTGAAAGCTAAAATCCTGAATTATAGCGGCTTTCCACCACCTCCGGAATGTGAATCCGAGCCGTGCCGTCGGTGGCGGAAGTCAATCCGCGGCGCCGGCACGCGCCGCAGACAAACACTTGAACGCGAAAAATATCGCGGCGACGAGCAGCAGACCAAACCAGACGAGCGACCACTCGGGCACCTGCAAGCCCAGGATCGGTTCATGCGACGCCGCGCAATCGCCGCTCGCATGGAACAACCAGGGCAACAGCTTGGCCGTGGGCAGGTCGTTGACGATCTGCTCCAGCGCATCGATGCCGCAGCCGAATTTCGGGTGAAACAGCACCCACACATGGCGCAGGGCGACGCCCAGGCCGGCCAGGGCGGCCAGCGCCAGGGCTGCACTGTAGGCGGCGGCGCCGCGATGACGCGGCCCGTGGATTGCCGCCACCAGCGCGATCAGGCCGAACAGCATGAACCCTGCGCGCTGCAGCACGCACAGCGGGCACGGCGCCTCGCCTCTGAAGTACTGCACCGCCAGCGCTGCCGCAAGCAGCGCGAGGGAAATCAGCGCAAACACCGCAAACACCGGCCTCGGCCTCAATTCGAATGTCATCGCGCAAATATTTCCATGTTTTACTTACCGAGTTTGGGATTGAGCGTGTAGATGCCGGTGAGGCTGGCCTTGGCGAGCACGTGCCCCTCGATCGCGTGCAACACCTCGGCGCCCTTGAACGCGCCGCTCACCGGACAGCGTACGCAGTCGAGCGCATACAGCGTGAACACGTAGTGATGCAGGATCTCGTCGTTCCACGGCGGACAGGGTCCGTCATAGCCGAAGTAGTTGCCGCCCATATCCTTGTCGCCCGCAAACCAGGCGGTGTAGTCGTTGAGTCCCTGGCGCGCACCGTGCTTCGCCTCCGGTCCGGGCTTGCCGCGCGCGCTGACGCCGTCGGAGAACTCCGCTTCCGCGATCGCATTCATGGTCGCGGGAATGTCCACCAGAACCCAGTGATAGAAATCGACGCGCGGCAGGCTGGCCGGAACGGCGCGTCCCTCCTTGTTTACGTCGTCGCCTTTGCTGGGCACGTCGCCGTCGTGGCAAATCAGAACAAACGATCGGGTCCCGGGCGGCGCATCGCTCCAGCCGAGCTGCGGATTGCGGTTGGAGGAGAGCATGACATGCTCGGTCGCATGCGGCACCGCGAATGCATAGGCGCCGGGAATGCGCTGATTGTCGCCGAAACTTGAACTGCTGAGCTTCATGTTCCACCTCCTGACCAGAAACGATTTGAATGCAATTGCCTTGAGCCTGCGTCCACGCAGGCGATCCGGGATTTCTCCGCTGCGGTTGGATTCAGGACTTCCGCTTTAGTTCAGGCGCGCGCACACCAGCCGCAACGCGGCGGCCTTGCCCCTGATCTCCTCCGCGTCCGGCGCGTCCGGGCGCCGCTCCAGGTAGTCCTGCAAGTCAGCGAGCGCCGCGCGGAAACAATCCAGCTTGTAATAGGCGAGACCCCGGTCGCGCACCTCCTCGGCCGCATGCGGAGCCACCATCACCATGCGCTGCGTCACCTCGAGCGCATTCTGCGCTTCCTCCGACTTCAGGTAAATGCCTTTGAGGTTGCGCAGCAGGCGCGCCAGGATCTGCCGTGGCGTCGCCGCCTGCAGAAACTGCGGCAGCGGCAGCGTGTCGGCTTCGCGCTGCGGCAGCAGCCGCGCCAGGCGCTCGCGCAGGTCCGATTCCGATTGCGCCTCTCCGGCGCAGTAGGGATCGAGCACCAACTGGCCTCCGCTCACGCGCAGCTTGACCAGAAAATGGCCGGGAAAAGACACACCCTGCAATCGCAGGCCCAGGCGCCGTCCGATTTCCATGTACAGAATCGACAGCGTGATCGGGATCCCGGTGCGCCGCTCCAGCACCTGGTTGAGGTAGCTGTTGCGCGGATCGTAATAGTCGTCGGTGTTTCCGTGAAAGCCCAGTTCCTTGAACAAGTGCCGGTTCAGCGCCACCACTTTCTGCTCGGCGAAGGCATCGCCGGCGACGCGGCGCCTCACCGTCGCCGCAAGCGCATCGATGCGCGCCAGGTATTGCGCGATGTCGAGTTCCGGGTAGGCGTCCTGCGCAATCAGCAGGCAGGCCTCGGCGAGGTCGAAATTCTCCCGGCACAGCAGCGCCGAGAATTGTTCCAGTCGGTGTTGCGTTTCCATACCTTGCATCGAACAGCTTAGACAGTCTGACCAAACGAAGGGATATCTCCCCCTCCGCTCTATTCGGCAGCGTGCCGCGAAAAATCCCTGACGCGAAAGCCGAGCAGCCACAGCGTGGCAAAGTACGTGGCGGCGCCCAGGCACACTATACCAAGCAGGCCCGCGGCGCGTTGCTGCCAGGCCGCGACCAGCCACCAGCTCTCCCTGCCAATTGCTCCCCGCAATACAGCAGCCATCACCAGCAGCGCCAGTCCCAGCTTGTAGCTGAACTGCGCCCACCCGGGTTGCGGTCGGTAGATGCGATGCTGGCGCAGCTTGTAGTAGAGCAGGCCGGCGTTGAGGCAAGCACCCAGGCCGATTGCCAGCGCCAGACCCGCATGCTTGAGCGGCCCGATCAGAACGAGATTCATCAGTTGCGTCGAGACCAGCGTGATGACCGCGATTTTCACCGGCGTGCGGATATTCTGGCGCGCGTAGAAACCCGGTGCCAGCACTTTCACCAGAATCAGGCCGACCAGGCCGATGCTGTAGGCGACCAGCGCGCGGCGCGTCATCCACACGTCCTCGACGCTGAAATGGCCGTAGTGGAACAGCGTGCTGATCAGCGGCACCGCCAGCAGTGCCAGCCCCACGGCCGCCGGCAACGCCAGCAGTAAGGTGAGGCGCAGGCCCCAGTCGAGCAAACGGCTGTAGGAGTCGGTAGCATCGCCCGAATAATACTTGGACAGGCTGGGCAGCAGAACCGTGCTCAGCGCCACCCCGAGCATGCCGGTGGGGAACTCCATCATGCGGTCGGCGTAATACAGCCAGGACACGCTGCCATTGGCGAGGAAGGAGGCGAAAATCGTATTGATCAGCAGCGACAGCTGGGCGATGGAAACGCCGAACACCGCCGGCCCCATGAGCCGCAAAATGCGCCGCAGTCCCGGATCGGAAAAATCCAGGCGCAGGCGCGGCAGCATGCCGATTCTCGCGAGGTAAGGCAGTTGCAAGGAAAGCTGCAGCACGCCGCCGCCGAGCACCGCCCAGGGCAGCACCATCACCGGTGGATGGAAATAGGGCGCGAGCACCAGCGCGCAGAAGATGAAACTCACATTGAGCAGCGTCGGCGTAATTGCGGGCACGGCGAAGCGGCTCCAGGTATTGAGGATGCCGCCGGCGAGAGACACCAGCGAGATGAACACGAGGTAGGGAAAGGTGATGCGCAGCATTGCCACCGTGAGCTGGAATTTCTCCGGCGTGGCGGAGAATCCGGGCGCGCTGGCATAGATGATCCACGGCGCGGCGAAAATGCCGAGAACGCTGACCGCCAGCACTGCGAGCGACAGCGCCGAGGCGACGCGATCGACCAGCAACCTGGTTTCCCCCACTCCGTTTCGGGTCCTGTACTCCGCCAGAATGGGCACGAAAGCCTGGGAAAACGCGCCCTCGGCAAACAGCCGCCGCAGCAGATTGGGGATGCGGAAGGCGACGAAAAAAGCGTCCGTGCCGAGGCCGGCGCCGAACAGGCGCGCGATCACCGCGTCGCGCACGAAGCCCAGGATGCGGGAAACTAGCGTCATGCTGCTCACCGTGGCGAGCGCGCGCAGGAGATTCATGGCCCGATTATACGAAAACGGAGTTTCAGTGGAGGCTAATGCGCAAAGCGCGTTACGCCGGAACTGAAATGCGCTTGCGTAACAGGGACTAAATCAGTATCATTGCGCCCTTTCTTGCTCCTTACCTGGGTTTCACCATGGCCAATACAAATTCGGCGCGCAAGCGTTCCCGCCAAGCCGAGAAACAGCGGCGGCACAACTCCGGCCTGCGCTCGACGCTGCGCTCGGCGATCAAGGACGTGAACAAGGCCATCGCCGGCGGAGACAAAGAAGTTGCAAAGCAGGCGCTGAACCGCTCCACTGCCATCGTCGATCGTATCGCCGACAAGAGGATCATTCACAAAAACAAGGCCTCGCGCCACAAGAGCCGCCTGTCCGCCGCCATTAAAGCAATGGCCTGATTCAGGTATCCGACTCTGCATGCGCTGCGGCCGGCTGAATGCCGGCCGTTTCGTTTCTGCGCCCCGCGCACCGGCCGCGCCGGGAATTTAAGCAGCGCCCGAATTCACCGGGACCGGAATTAGCACAGTAAACGAGGAAAATTACCGCTGGAACATAAATTTGCGTTGAGTTGATCGAGGGCGTATGCTACTAATTGCTTAAGCGCTTGAATGAGGAGGAGTTTGTGGCGTCTTCTGCAATCACCAAATACGGTTTTCGCATACGCACGCGCAGCGGCCTAATTGTGGACAACCTGTTGATACATGGCCGCGACGAAGTCGACGCCGAGCGCAAGCTGCGCCAGATGTATCAGCATTGCAATATTTTGCAATGCACCGTGCACCAGCCCGCCAAGAGCATCGAACTCGCCGAAGCGCGGTAAGTCCATAGCGGGAATTCGACCGGCTTAACCACGCAACGCGCGCGCTGCCGATGGCTGCGGCGGTGTGCTAACATTATCGGACCGAATGTCGGGCACACGGCGGCAAATGCCGCCGTGTGCGTTTTGTTTTAGGGCATGCTGATGTCTCACGTAATGAACACCTATTCCAGGCTGCCGGTGGCATTCACCCACGGCCAGGGCGTGTGGCTGTGGGATGCGCAGGGCAAGCGCTATCTGGACGCCCTCGGCGGCATCGCCGTGAATACGCTCGGCCACGCCCACCCGAAGCTGGTGAAAACGCTTGCCGCGCAGGCCGGCAAGCTGATTCACACCTCAAATATTTATCAGATCACCGAGCAGGAAAACCTCGCCGACAAGCTCGCTGCGATCAGCGGCATGGACAAGGTTTTTTTCTGCAATTCCGGCTGCGAGGCGAACGAGGCCGCAATCAAGATCGCGCGACTGTATGCCAAGAGCAAGGGCGTGGAGAATCCCGCGATCGTGGTGATGGAGAAAGCTTTCCACGGCCGCACGCTGGCCACGCTCTCGGCCACGGGCAGCCGCAAGGTGCACGCCGGCTTCGAGCCGCTGGTGTCCGGTTTCGTGCGCGTGCCTTACGACGATCTCGAAGCGGTGCGGCAGGTGGCGCAGAACAACCGCAACGTGGTCGCGGTCCTGGTCGAGCCGATCCAGGGCGAAGGCGGCATCAACCTCGCGCACTTCGAGTACCTGCGCGGCCTGCGCCAAATATGCGATGAATACCAATGGCTGCTCATGCTCGATGAAATCCAGTGCGGCCTAGGGCGCACCGGAAAATGGTTCTACTATCAGTACGCGGGCTTTCTTCCGGATGTGGTTACCCTGGCCAAGGGGCTCGCCGGCGGCGTCCCCATCGGGGCCTGCCTGGCCAAGGGCGCCGCAGCCGAGGCATTCAAGCCGGGCAACCATGGCTCCACTTTCGGCGGCAATCCCTTCGCCTGCGCCGCTGCGCTCACGACGCTCGAAGTCATCGAACAGGAAAAACTGCTCGACAACGCAGTCAAGGTCGGCGATTTCATTCGCGTCGCCTTAGGCGCCGCGCTGGCCAATGCCACGGGTGTGGTCGCAATCCGCGCCATGGGACTGATGCCCCGCATCGAGTTCGACCGCCCGTGCGCCGAGCTGACCCAGCGCGCGCTCGATGCCGGGTTGCTCATCAACGTCACCGCGGACAAAGTCGTACGCCTGCTGCCGGCGCTCAGCATGAACCGGGACGAGGCGCAACAGCTGGTCGATCGCCTGTCCATCCTGATTCTGGACTTCCTCGGCCAGACGGCTCCGGCGCACTGAAGCCGGAGGCCGATGATGAAGCTGCGGCATTATCTGCAATTCAGCGATTTTTCCCGGGCCGAGTACGACTACCTGGTGGAACGCGCGCGCTGGATCAAGGCCCAGTTCAAGCAATACAAGCCCCACCACCCCCTGGTCGACCGCACGCTGGCGATGATTTTCGAGAAGCAGTCGACGCGCACGCGCCTGTCGTTCGAGGCGGGCGTGCAGCAACTCGGCGGCTCGGCCATATTCCTCAGCACCCGCGACACCCAGCTCGGGCGCGGCGAACCGGTCGAGGACATGGCCCAGGTGGTGTCGCGCATGGTCGATATAGTCATGATCCGCACCTTCGGGCAGGCTATTCTCGAGCGCTTCGCCAGCGTCTCGCGCGTGCCGGTGATCAACGGGCTCTCCAACGAATATCACCCCTGCCAGGTGCTGGGCGACATCTTCACCTTCGTCGAGCAGCGCGGCCCGATCAGCGGCAGGACGGTGGCCTGGATCGGCGACTCCAACAACGTCTGCAATACCTGGATGCAGGCGGCGGAGATATTCGATTTCGATCTGCATGTGTCGACACCTCCCGGCTACGAAGTGGAAGCGGAACGCGCCGGCATCTACGGCAAGAACCATTATGAACATTTTGCCGACCCGATGGAGGCGGCGCGCGGCGCCGACCTGGTCACGACGGACGTCTGGACCAGCATGGGATTCGAAGCGGAGGACGCGGAACGCAAGCGCGACTTCAGCGACTGGCAGGTCGATGCCGACATGATGAAGCTGGCCGGCCGCGACGCCTTGTTCATGCACTGCCTGCCGGCGCATCGCGGCGAGGAGGTGTCCGCCGAAGTGATCGACGGGCCGCAGAGCGTGGTCTGGGACGAGGCGGAGAACCGCCTGCATACGCAAAAAGCGCTGATGGAATTCCTGCTGTTGGGAAAACTCGCATGAGCGGCATTGCGCGCACTTCATCGCCCAGGATCGATTATCCGAATTCGTTTTATATTGAGTAGCCAAATGTCAACTAAAAGCAGCGCAGTGAAAAAAGTCGTGCTCGCCTACTCCGGCGGGCTGGATACCTCGGTCATCCTCAAATGGTTGCAGGACCAGTACGGCTGCGAGGTGATTACCTTCACCGCCGATATCGGCCAGGGTGAAGAGCTCGAGCCGGCGCGAAAAAAGGCGAAGCAGTTCGGTGTCAAGAAGATCTTCGTCGACGATCTGCGCGAGGAGTTCGTGCGCGACTTCGTCTTCCCGATGTTCCGCGCCAACGCGATCTACGAGGGTGAATACCTGCTCGGCACATCGATCGCGCGCCCGCTCATCGCCAAGCGCCAGATCGAGATCGCGCGCATGACCGGCGCCGATGCGGTCTCGCATGGCGCTACCGGCAAGGGCAACGACCAGGTGCGCTTCGAACTCGGGTATTACGCGCTCGAGCCCAATATCCGCGTGATCGCGCCGTGGCGCGAATGGGATCTGGTGTCGCGCGAAAAGCTGCTCAAATACGCCGAGAAGCACGGCATCCCGGTAGAGGGCAAGAAGAAAGCCGGTTCGCCCTACAGCACCGACGCCAATTTGCTGCACATTTCCTACGAAGGCCGAATCCTCGAAAATCCGGCCAAGGAACCGGAAGCGGACATGTGGCGCTGGACCGTTTCACCCGAGGAGGCGCCGGACCGGGCGCAGTACGTCGAACTGGAATACAAGCAGGGCGACATCGTCGCCGTCGACGGCAAGAAACTGTCGCCGGCGAAGGTCCTCGAGGCCCTCAACAAGCTCGGCGGCAAGCACGGCATCGGACGCCTCGACCTGGTGGAGAACCGCTACGTCGGCATGAAGTCGCGCGGCTGCTACGAGACGCCCGGCGGCACCATCATGCTGCGCGCGCATCGCGCCGTCGAGTCGGTGTGTCTGGACCGCGAGGTCGCCCACCTCAAGGACGACCTGATGCCGCGCTATGCCGCGCTGATCTACAACGGTTACTGGTGGAGCCCGGAGCGGCGCATGCTGCAGGCCATGATCGACGCGTCGCAAGCGAACGTGAATGGCTGGGTGCGGCTCAAGCTGTACAAGGGCAATGTGATCGTCGTCGGCCGCGACTCGAAGACCGATTCCCTGTTCGACTCCAATATCGCCACCTTCGAGGACGACCGTGGCGCGTATGATCAGATGGACGCGGCCGGCTTCATCCGCCTGAACGCGCTGCGCATGCGCATCGCCGCGAATCTGCGCAAGCGTCAGAAGAAGTAAGATCCCCATCGCGCCGGGTGCGGACTTGCGCGGCGCGCGTGCCAATGCCGTCGATGACGATGCCCGGATTCGGATTGTCGCGGCTTGCGCCCACGGCGTCAGACACACCCTGCAGTATAATCATGCGATCAGGCCAACCGGCATCACCCGACACGAGAGACCCGCCATGCCCTCCTTCGACATCACTTCGGAAGTCAATAAAGTCGAGCTCAGGAACGCGATCGACCAGTGCAACAAGGAGGTCGCCAACCGCTTCGACTTCAAGGGATCGGACGCGAGAATCGAGCAAGCCGAACTCACGCTGACCGTTTATGCCGACGACGACTTCAAGCTCAAGCAGCTGATGGACGTGTTCACCGGCAAGTGCGCAAAGCGCGGCGTCGATGTGCGCGCGCTCGAGCCGAAGGATGTCGAGAAGATCAGCGGCGACAAGGTCAAGCAAACCGTCGAAGTGAAGAACGGCATCGAGTCGGAGCAGGCGAAGAAAATCGCCAAACTGATCAAGGATGCCAAACTCAAGGTGCAGGCGAGCATTCAGGGCACGGCGGTGCGCGTTTCCGGCGCAAAGAAAGATGATTTGCAGGCGGCGATCCAGCTGGTGAAGAAATCCGTCGCCGAGATCCCGCTGCAGTTCCAGAATTTCCGCGACTGAGCCGGTTCGTTATTGCGGACGGTCCTTCAATCCCTCGATCCAGCGGTCATAGAGCCGCGACGCCACCGCATTCAAAGTCGCGGTCCGCGGCTGCAGGTGGGCCTGGATTTCAGGCGCAGTCTGCACTGTGGGGCAGACACAGCGCGCAATCTCGTCCCTGCCCGATTCGCACCAGCTGCGAATCATCTCCGGCGTCATTTCGACGTGGCATTGCATGCCCAGGTTCGGCCCCAGGATGAATGCCTGGTTGCGACAGTGTGGACTGAACGCGATGCACTCTGCCCCGGGCGGGAGCGTGTAGGTCTCGCCGTGCCAGTGAAACGCAAGGAAGCCGCGCGTCGCGCCAAACCAGGCGCGTGCCGGCTCGCTGTCGGCGACGTCCACCCTGCCCCCGCCGATCTCCTTCGACGGGTTGGGGCCGACCGACCCGCCCAGCGCCTTGGACATCAGCTGGGCGCCCAGGCAATGCCCCAGCACCGGCACGCCTTCTTCGGCCGCAGCGCGGATCAGCCGCAGCGCTGCAGGGATCCAGGGCAGCTCGTCGTTGACGCTCATCGGCCCGCCCATGAACGCGAGTCCTGAAAATTCGCCCGCAGACGCAGGCACCGCGGCACCGGCGTCGATTGTCACCAGCGTCCAGTCGATGGAATGCGCCTTCAGGTAGGCGCCAAAATAACCCGGGCCCTCGGTCGGGCTATGGCGGAATATGGCGACCGGCTTCATCGGCGAGCCCCGCGCGGATTGCGGCAGGAGAATCCGCCTGAGGACAGATCGGAAGCGGCGACATTCAATGCCTTGCGCATCGCCTGCCGCCGATCACGCGCCGGGTTTCTTCTTGTCGCTTTCTATCAGCGCGTAGGCCGAATGATTGTGGATCGACTCGAAGTTTTCCGACTCCACCACGTACCACTCGATGCGATCGTCCTTGTTCAGCACGGCGGCGACGTCGCGCACCATGTCTTCGACGAACTTGGGATTGTCGTAGGCGCGCTCGGTCACGAGTTTTTCGTCCGGACGCTTGAGCAGGCCGTAGAGCTCGCACGAAGCCTCCTTCTCCACCACATCGACGATGTCCTCGATCCAGACGAAGCCATTGGTGCGCGCCGTGACCGTGACATGCGAGCGCTGGTTGTGCGCGCCGTAGGCGGAAATTTTCTTCGAGCACGGGCACAGGCTGGTCACCGGCACCAGAACTTTCATGGTGAAGCGCTGCTTGCCCTGGTCGACGTCGCCGATGAAGGTAACGTCGTAGTCCATCAGGCTCTCGACCTTGGACACCGGCGCCGCCTTGTTGACGAAATAGGGAAAATTCATCTCGATGTGGCCCGACTGCGCCTCGAGCTTTTCCATCATTTCGTCCAGCATGCGCTTGAAAGTATCGACCGAAATCTCGCGCTCATGCGCGTTGAGGATCTCGACGAAGCGCGACATGTGCGTGCCCTTGAAATGATGCGGCAGGCGCACGTACATGTTGAAATTGGCGATGGTGTGCTGGACGCCGCCGGTACGCTCGCTCACCTTGACCGGGTGACGGATGGATTTGATGCCGACCTGGTCGATGGCGAGCCGGCGCGTGTCCTTCGAGCTTTGCACGTCGGCGATGGCAAGCGGATCGCGGGTATTCATGATGGAGTCCTTCCATGGACCGTCGCGGCGCAGACGCCGCAACGCATAATATAGTTTAACATGATACGGGCGCTCAGCCGCCCAGGCGCGACCTGATGGAGGCGAGCAGACCCGCCTTGTCGAGCCCGACTTCGGCGAGCAGCACGGCGGTATCGCCATGATCGACGAACCGGTCCGGCAGGCCCAGGTGCAGGAGCTGCGGTGTCAGGCTGGCGGCGGCCAGATATTCAGCCACGGCGCTGCCGGCGCCGCCCATCAGCGAACCTTCCTCCACCGTCACCAGCAGCTCGTGCTCACGCGCCAGTTGTTCGACCAGGGCCCCGTCCAAGGGTTTGACGAAGCGCATGTTGGCCACCGTCGCGTCGAGCTCTTCGGCGGCCCCGAACGCGGGCGCGAGCATGCTGCCGAAAGCGAGGATCGCGATCCTGGCGCCCTGCCGGCGCACTTCGCCTTTGCCCAAGCTCAGCGCCTGCATCGGCTTGCGGATCTCGACGCTCGGGCCGGTGCCGCGCGGATAGCGCACCGCCGCCGGCGTGTCGAGCTGGAATGCGGTGTACAGCATCTGCCGGCATTCGTTTTCGTCGGCTGGCACCATCACCGTAAGATTCGGAATGCAGCGCAGGTAGGCGAGATCGAACGCGCCGTTGTGCGTGGCGCCATCGGCGCCGACCAGCCCAGCGCGGTCGAGCGCGAACACCACCGGCAGATTCTGGATCGCCACGTCGTGGATCAGTTGATCGTAGGCGCGCTGCAAAAAGGTCGAGTAGATCGCCACCACCGGTTTCACGCCCCCGCAGGCGAGCCCCGCGGCAAAGGTCACCGCGTGCTGCTCGGCGATGCCGACGTCGAAATAGCGCTCGGGAAATTCCCGCGCAAACCGCACCAGGCCCGAGCCTTCGCACATCGCCGGCGTAATGCCGACCAGGCGCTCATCGACCGCAGCCATGTCGCACAGCCAGTCGCCGAAGACCTGCGTGTAGGACGGCTTTCCGCCCGTTTTTCCGCCGACGATGCCGGCGTCGGGCCGAAATTTGGACACACCGTGATAGAGCACGGGATCGGCCTCGGCCAGCTTGTAGCCCTGGCCCTTCCTGGTCACCACGTGCAGGAATTGCGGGCCTTTGAGCTCGCGGATGTTTTTCAGCGTCGGCACGAGCGAGTCCAGGTCGTGGCCGTCGATCGGGCCTATATAATTGAAGCCGAATTCCTCGAACATGGTGGAAGGCACCACCATGCCCTTGGCGTGCTCCTCGACGCGCTTGGCGAGTTCCCATAAGGGTGGAACCTTGCCCAGCACCGCCTCGCTCGCCTTGCGCGCCGCGCCGTACAAGCCGCCCGAGAGCAGCCGCGCCAGATATTTGTTGAGCCCGCCTACCGGGCGCGAGATCGACATGTCGTTGTCGTTCAGAATTACCAGCACATCGGTGTCCATCACGCCGGCGTTGTTCATGGCTTCCAATGCCATGCCGGCCGACATCGCGCCGTCGCCGATGATCGCAACCGCGCGCCGGTTCTCCCCGCGCAGCCTGGCCGCCTGCGCCATGCCCAGCGCCGCCGAAATCGAAGTGCTGGAATGCGCCGTGCCGAAAGTGTCGTATTCGCTTTCCGTGCGCCGCGGAAAACCGGAAATGCCGCCATGCATGCGCAGCCTGGCCATGCCCTCGCGCCGGCCGGCGAGGATCTTGTGCGCATAGGTCTGGTGGCCAACGTCCCACACCAGCCGGTCGTTGGGGGTGTCGTACACGTAGTGCAGCGCGATCGTGAGTTCCACCGTCCCCAGATTGGACGAGAGGTGGCCGCCGGTCTGGCTCACCGACTCGATGATGAAGGCGCGCAGTTCCTCGGCGAGCTGCGCCAGCTGGCGCCGTTCCAGGGCGCGCAGCTCGGCCGGACTGTTGATGGTCTTCAGCAGTTCGTACATTGCCGGATCGGATTCCTGCTTGGGCTGCGGCTCATGCGCGCGTTCGCTATTCACATTGAACTTTGCAAAAAAGATTTCGTATCTAGAACCGGCGCAGCACGATGAAATCGGCCAGTTCGCGCAGGCGCGCAGCCGTTGCGCCAAACGGGGCAAGCGCCGCATGCGCCTCGGCGCGCAATTCCTCGGCCAGGGCGCGCGCACGCGCCAGCCCCAGTATGCTGACATAAGTCGGCTTCGCCTGCGCGGCGTCCTTGCCGGCCGTTTTTCCCAGGGTGGCGGTGCTGGCGGCGCAATCGAGCACGTCGTCCACCACCTGGAACGCCAGACCCACCGTCTTGGCATAGCGTTCCAGCCGGGCAAAATGCTTTGCGTCCAAGGCGCCGCCGCAGCGTGCGCCGAGCACCACGGCGGCGCGGATCAGCGCGCCGGTCTTGTGAATATGCATGAACTCGAGCTCGGGCAGACTGAGCGTCTTGCCGACGCTGGCGAGGTCTATCGCCTGGCCGCCGGCCATGCCGCGCGAGCCGCTCGCCAGTGCCAGAATTCCGAGCATCTCGAGCTGCGCGCCGGGGTCGTCCGCGACCACGTGCTCGGCCAGAAGCTGATACGCGAGCGGCTGCAGCGCATCTCCCGCAAGCAGTGCGGTGGCCTCGTCGAATTCGACATGGCAGGTGGGCCTGCCGCGACGCAGGGTATCATTGTCCATACACGGCAGGTCATCGTGCGCCAGCGAATAGGCATGGATCAACTCGACCGCTGCGGCCACGACTTCGAGCCGCGCCGTATCAGCTTGCGTCAACTCGCCCGCAGCGAATGCGAGCAAAGGCCGCACGCGTTTGCCGCCGCCCAGCACGGCGTAGCGCATGGCCCGGTGCAAGCGCTCGGGCACGCTCGCGGACGCCGGCAGAAAACGCTGCAGTGCCGACTCCATGCGCGCCTGAACCGCCCCCATCCAGGCGACAAAATCAATTGTCTTGTTCGGCACCAGGGAAGGCTTGCAGAGTATTGGCTTCGAGTACCTGCACTTGCTGCTGGGCCTGCGCGAGCTTGGCCTGACAATACTGCGCAAGTTAGAGTCCGCGCTTGTGCGCAGCGAGGGACTGCTCGAGGGAGAGTTGGCCTGACTCCATGCCGGCGACCAGCTTTTCCAACTCGGCCAGCGCGGCTTCGAAGCTAAGAGACTCGCCGGCGGCGGCCGCGGGCTTGGGCGATTTGGGCATAATGGAAATAAAACCTTATAAAACGCGAAAATAGCTGAAGTTCACCCTGCCAGTCAAATCGAAAACACGGTAAAATTCTGAAAAATTGGCCTTTTGCCGACTGACTTATTGTGTCACACACGGGTCAAGCGAGGTTAAGTCATGTCCGATATTGCCAGCCCCCTAAAACTCAAACAAAGCAGCCCGCAGCTCCCGGTCTCCTGGTATTTCGACCAGCAGATGCTGGAACTCGAGCAAAAGCTGCTGTTCGACAATGGCCCGGGCTACATCGGTCACGAGTTGATGGTACCCAACGCCGGCGACTATCACTCCCTGGAATGGATGGACCACGCCAAGCTGCTGATCCGCAATGCGCAGGGGGTCGAGCTCTTGTCCAACGTCTGCCGTCACCGCCAGGCGGTCATGCTCGAAGGCCGGGGCAACGCCCGCAACATCGTCTGCCCGCTGCACCGCTGGACCTACAACACGCGCGGCGAATTGCTGGGCGCGCCCCACTTTCCGGACAATCCCTGCCTCAATCTGCCCAAGACCCCGTTGCAGAACTGGAACGGGCTGCTGTTCGCAGGCAAGCGCACCATCGCCCAGGATCTGAACTCGCTGCGCGAGTGCGCGGATCTGGATTTTTCCGGCTATATGCTCGACCGCGTGCATATCCACGAATGCAATTACAACTGGAAAACGTTTATCGAGGTCTACCTCGAGGACTATCACGTCGTGCCGTTCCATCCGGGTCTGGGCAATTTCGTCAGTTGCGACGATCTCGAGTGGCAATTCGGCCCGCGCCACTCGGTGCAAACCGTGGGCATCAACAACCGCCTGAAGAAGCCCGGGACCGCGACCTACGCGCGCTGGCACCAGGCGGTACTCGATTACTACCAGGGCGAGGTTCCGCCCCACGGTGCGATCTGGCTCACGCTCTATCCGAATATCATGATCGAGTGGTATCCGCATGTGCTGGTGGTGAGCACCGTGCACCCGCGCGGGCCGCAGGCGACCACCAACGTGGTCGAGTTCTACTATCCGGAAGACGTGGTCCTGTTCGAACGCGAATTCGTCGAAGCCGAGCAGGCGGCCTACTGGGAGACCGCGATCGAGGATGACGAGATCGCGCTGCGCATGGATCGCGGCCGCAGGGCGCTGATGCAGCAGGGCCTGAGCCAGACCGGCCCGTATCAATCGCCGATGGAGGACGGCATGCTGCATTTCCACGAATATTTGCGGCGCGAACTGGGGAAACCCGCCTGATGCTGCCGCGCGGCTGGCTGTAACAAAAACCAGAAAACTCGGAGGAACGATAACAATGGCGCACAACACGCTGGTCAGCACCGCGGAGCTTGCCGCACACCTCGACGACGCCGGCTGGGTGATTTTCGACTGCCGCCACGACCTCGCCAAGCCGGACTCCGGCGCACAGGACTATGCGAAGGCGCATATTCCCGGCGCGCGCTTTTTGCATCTGGACCGCGATCTTTCTGCCCCGACCAGCGGCAGGAACGGCCGCCATCCTCTGCCCGATCCGCAGTCGTTCATGCGCACCCTCGGGACCGCGGGCGTGGACGCGGGCAAGCAGGTCGTCGCCTACGATGACAAAACGGGCGTGTACGCCGCGCGGCTGTGGTGGATGCTGCGCTGGCTCGGACACGACAACGCCGCCGTGCTCGACGGCGGCTACGCCAAATGGGCCAAGGAAGGGCGCGCGCTCACCAGTGCCATTCCCCAAGCAGCGCCGGCGCACTTTGCCGGCCGGCCGCGCGCGATGTCGGTCGACGCCGACGACGTGCTGCGATCGCTGGGCGCACCCGGCCGCATCCTCGTCGACGCGCGCTCCGCCGAACGCTACCGCGGCGAGAACGAAACGCTGGACCCGGTGGGCGGCCGCATTCCCGGTTCGATCAATCGTTTTTTCCGGGAAAATCTGGACCCAAGCGGCTGCTTCAAGCCGGTAGCGGATCTGCGTCGGGCGTACACCGCGCTGCTCGGCAAGCTGCCGCCGGACGCAGTCGTGCATTCCTGCGGCTCCGGCGTATCCGCCTGCCATAATCTGCTCGCCATGGAAATTGCCGGTCTCTCCGGTTCCAGGCTGTACCCCGGTTCCTGGAGCGAGTGGTGCAGCGACGCGAGCCGCCCGACCGAAAAGGGCTGATCGTTCAAGCCTATGACTGACCGCCATCCCGAACAGCAGTATCTCGACCTGATGCGCCAGGTGATCGAGCACGGCGAAAGAAAAAGCGACCGTACCGGCACCGGCACGCTGTCGGTGTTCGGCTGGCAAATGCGCTATCCGCTGACGCCCTTTCCCCTGCTCACCACCAAAAAACTGCATCTGAAGTCGATCATCCACGAACTGCTGTGGTTCCTGCAGGGCGACACCAACGTGCGCTACCTGCAGGAACATGGCGTGAGCATCTGGGACGAGTGGGCCGACGCCGACGGAAATCTGGGCCCGGTCTATGGCTACCAGTGGCGCAAATGGAAAACCCCCGATGGCCGCGTGATCGACCAGATCGCGCAACTCGTCGAAGGCATCAAAAACAATCCCGACTCGCGCCGCCACATCGTCAGCGCCTGGAACCCCGCCGATATCGACCGGATGAAATTGCCGCCGTGCCATGCGCTGTTCCAGTTCTATGTGGCCGAGGGCAGGCTTTCCTGCCAGCTGTATCAGCGCAGCGCCGATCTGTTCCTCGGCGTGCCGTTCAATATCGCTTCCTACGCCCTGCTCGCCTTGATGGTGGCGCAGGTATGCGCGCTGCAGCCGGGGGAGTTCGTGCACACCCTCGGCGACGCACACCTCTACCTGAATCACCTCGATCAGGCACGCGAGCAGCTCGGGCGCGCACCGCGAGCGTTCCCTCTGATGCGGATCAACCCGGCGGTAAAAGATATCTTCGGTTTCCGTTACGAGGATTTCACCTTGGAAGCCTATGACCCGCATCCCGCGATCCGGGCCCCGATCGCCGTCTGAGCCTGCCGCGGCGCCGGCACCGCGAATCTGCCTCATCGCCGCCATTGCGGCGAACCGCGTCATCGGCAGGAACAACGCCCTGCCCTGGCGTCTGCCCGCCGACCTCAGGCGCTTCAAGGCGCTGACCATGGGCCATCCGGTGGTGATGGGCCGCAAGACCTACGCATCCATCGGCCGCACGCTGCCGGGGCGGCGCAATCTGGTGATCACGCGCAACCGCGGCTATGGCGCCCCCGGCTGCGAGGTCGTGCACTCCCTGGACGCGGCCATCGCCGCTTGTCGCGGCGCGCAGGACATTTTCATCATCGGCGGCGCCGAGCTGTACCGCGAGGCCTTGCCGCGCGCGCACAGTCTGGAGTTCACCGAAATCCATGCCGCATTCGAAGGCGACGCCACCTTCCCGCCGTTCCCGCTGGAGCAGTGGCGCGAAGCCGCGCGCGAAATTCACAGCGATGAAGACGGCATTGGCTTCCGCTATGATTTCGTCCGCTACGAACGCAGCGACTGACGGCCCGACAGTCCCTCGGCAACGCGCTTCCCGGGACAGAATGTCGGAACTCAATGCCGGAGCCCAGCGAATTGTCTTGACCCGGGTGCGGCGCTCCTGTATAAAGGCCGGGCAGGAATGTAAGGTAGTGGAATTGCTGGTCCGTCGTAGCCGCCTTCGCGGTACTCCTCAGGTCTTCGTTTTCCTCCTTGAAGTTCTCGCATTTCGGGCGCAAGCCTTTTCTAAATTTTTCTAGGAATAACAGACATGAGTACAGGTACCGTTAAATGGTTCAACGACGCCAAGGGTTTCGGCTTTATCACCCCCGACGGCGGCGGCAAGGATCTGTTCGCGCACTTCTCGGCAATCCAGGGCAACGGCTTCAAAAGCCTGCAGGAAAACCAGAAAGTGACGTTCGACATCACGGCCGGCCAGAAAGGCGACCAAGCTGTCAATATCAAGCCGGTCGAGTAATCAGCCAGGCTGAATGAAAAAGCCCGGGCAACCGGGCTTTTTTTTGCCTTGCGCTGGAAGCAACTACTCCCGCGCACGCGCGGCCGCCGACGGCAGCTGCGCTGGTCGCACGCAGTCCACGTAGTAGCCCCCACCCTCGTCCTTCACCAGCCCGTGGATATCGGTTTCGAACCCCGGGAAGCGCGTGTTGAAGTCGCGCGCGAACTGCAGGTAGCGCACGATGGTGGAGTTGAAACGCTCGCCCGGGATCAGCAGCGGAATGCCGGGCGGATAGGGCGTAACCAGAACGCTGGTGACGCGCCCTTCGAGATGGTCGATCGCGACCCGGTCGATTTCATGGTGCGCCATCGCCGCGAAAGCGTCCGTGGGCTTCATTGCCGGTTGCATGTCGGACAGGTACATCTCGGTGGTCACGCGCGCCACGTCGTTCGCCTTGTACATGCCGTGGATCTGCTCGCACAGCTCGCGCAGGCCCAGTTTTTCGTAGCGCACGTGCTTCTGGCAGAACTCGGGCAGCGCGCGCCACACCGGCTGATTCTTGTCGTAGTCGTCCTTGAACTGCTGCAGCGCGGTCACCAGCGTGTTCCACCGACCTTTGGTGATGCCGATGGTGAACATGATGAAAAACGAGTAGAGGCCGGTCTTCTCCACGATCACGCCGTGCTCGGCCAGGTACTTGGTGACGATGGCCGCGGGAATACCGGTCTTGGCGAATTTCCCCGACACATCCAGGCCCGGGGTGATGACCGTGGCCTTGATCGGATCGAGCATGTTGAAACCCGGCGCCAGGTTGCCGAATCCGTGCCATTTGTCGTTGGCCTTGAGCACCAAGTCCTCGCGCGAGCCTATGCCCTCGGCGGCGATCTTCTCCGGCCCCCACACCTGGAACCACCAGTCCTTGCCCCATTCCTTGTCGACCTTGCGCATGGCGCGGCGGAAGTCGAGCGCTTCCAGGATCGATTCCTCCACCAGCGCCGTGCCGCCGGGCGGTTCCATCATCGCCGCCGCCACGTCACAGGACGCGATGATTGCGTACTGGGGCGAGGTCGAGGTGTGCATCATGAACACCTCGTTGAAGCGGTCGTGGTCGAGACGCCGTGCCTGGCCCACGAGGTGGAAGTCGCGGACGTGGATCTCGCTCGCCTGGGACATGCCCGCCAGGCACTTGTGCGTGGACTGGCTCGTGTAGATGCC